>JANLWV010000305.1:0-7676 GCA_031364765.1 Vicinamibacteria bacterium | reverse complement strand
GTGTCGCCGACGTGCATCGTGATGTCTTTGGGCTGAAGACCCAGCTCTTCCGCCGCGACAATGGCCATCGCGGTTCGGAACCCGCTCCCGATGTCCTGCGCGCCGGAGAAGCATTCCACCGAACCGTCCCGGTGGATACGGACCTCGCAGCCCACGCCACTGCCGCGGGCGATCACGTTCCACTCGCCGTTCGCCATCCCGATCCCGCGCTTGCGGGGACCCTTCGGCTCGCCGGCCTTCCGGTTGCGACGCTCCCAGCCGATAGCCTTGGCGCCGATGTCGTACTGCATCTGGCGAACGGGGGAAGGATCGTTCTTTTTCCGGAGATCGAGAGGATCCATGCCAAGTTTGTCGGCGATCTCGTCAACCGCCGACTCGAGACCAAAAGCGCCTTGCGGATGACCAGGGGCGCGGAGAGGCGCGCCCGGCCCGGCGTTCGTAAACACGGTGTGGTCTTCGCCGAGGATGTTCGGCGTGCTCTGGTAGAGGTTGGCCAGCGGCGCCGCCGTGCCGGCTCCCGGAGCGATTCCAGCGGATCCATAGGATCGGTGGTGGATCGCGGTGAACGTGCCGTCTTTTTTGGCGCCGATGTTGACGGTCATGAGCGCGGAAGGCGCGTTGCCGGTGCACAGATGTTCCTGCCGCCGGTCGAGCATGAGCTTCACCGGCGCTCCCGCCAGCTTCGCAAGCCTGCACGCGACGATCGCGAACTGGCTGCCCGAGGCTGAAGGCGCGAGCTTGCTGCCGAACCCACCGCCCATGTGTTCGGTAATGACGCGGACTTTGGTCCTTGGAATCTTGAGCGCTTCCGACACGCCTTCCTTGACCGTGAAAATGCCCTGGGTCGAAGCGTAGATCGTCAACTCGTCGCCTTCCCACTGAGCGATCACACCATGGGGTTCAAGGGGAGAATGGGTGTGGGTGACGCACCGGTACGTGCCCTCAAAGGTGACGTCGGCATCGGCCAGCCCCGTGGCGATGTCTCCGCGCTTCAGACCCCGACCGGTTTGAGGACCGAGAATGTTTCCGTTGCGAGGGACGGCGGCGTTGCCCGGAACCTGCTCCGGCGTATAGACCGGGGGCGCTCCCGCCTCCATCGCCTTCTCGAGATCCGTGATGAAGGGCTTCTCTTCGTAGGTGACTACGATGAGGCGCGCCGCGTCTTGGGCGATCTCGGGGGTCGTCGCGGCAACCGCCGCCACGTCCTGACCGGCGAACCGGATCGTTCGCGATTCGGTTGTCCAGACCGCCTTGACGCCGGGGAGCTTCTCCGCCTTCGACGTGTCGATTTTCACGAGCTCAGCGTGGGGCACGGTCGAACCCACCATCCGACCCCAAAGCATTCCCGGAAGCTTGATGTCGTACGTGTACTTCGCCCGGCCGGTGACCTTGAGCGGACCCTCGATACGCGGGTACCGCCCTTTCATGACTCCGAACTTCGTATCGAGATCCCACGGCTTGAGGTCGCCCACCGCGGGGTTGATGTCCATCTCGACCGGCTTGCCTTCGAAGCCAGCCGTCGCCTTCATCTTCACGGTGGGAATCGGAGCAGGCGTTGGGGTGGAGGAGGGTTGTTGAGACATCGCCTACGCTCCCTTCTTCGCGGGTGTTCGGCCAGGCGCCGGTTTGGCCGCGGCCATGGTCTTCGCCGCCTGGTCGACCGCTTCGAAGATCCGGCCGTACGTTCCGCAGCGGCACAGATTGCCGGCGAGCCCCTCCTTGATCTCGTCGAGGGAGGGATGGGGATTCTTCCTGAGGAGAGCGGTGCAACTCACGATCATCCCGGGCGTGCAGAAGCCACATTGATAACCGTCGCATTCCACGAAGGCGGCCTGGACCGGGGAGAGTTTCTCGGGCGTGCCGAAGGATTCAACCGTGGTGATCTCGTGGCCGACCGCGTCCCAGGCCATCAACATGCAGGCGTTCACGATGCGACCGTCCATCAGGACCGTGCAGGCGCCACAGCCGCCTCGATCGCAGACTTCTTTGGCGCCCGTGATCTCAAGCTCGTTGCGCAGAGCGCGGAGCAAAGTGACCCGAGGTTCGACCGTAACCTGGAGCAGTGCGCCATTGACTTTGAGCGTGATCGTCGTGGCATCCGGACCGAAGGTCTGCGGTTTCTTTTCCTGCGCTTCAACGGAAGCGCCGGCGATCGCGGCCCCGGCCCCGGCGGTCTTGATGAAAAAGCGTCTTGAGAACCTCGACGCGGGTTTATCCGACTCGGCCATGCTTTTCTCTCCAAACTCGAGTGTGGCGACCTTCGCCCAAAGGTTCCGTTTGCCTGATTCTTCGCTAAGCGTGCCAACCACGTCAAGCCAAATTTCGTTTTTGGGGAGACGGGCCTTTCTAACCCGTCAAGGCGCGCATTTCAAGCCTCGGCCCTAGCGCTGACGCGAGGGAACCCAGGCGGTGGTCCGACCGCCCACCGTGTCGTGAACGATCGCGGCGCCTCGGAGGGTTTTTGAGTTTTTCACTCGGCCCCATCGGCGGTGAAAGAGCCAGCCTTTGGGAAAGCGATCCGAGTCCGCATCCACGGCCACGGCGCGGCGAATAACGCGCAGGAGCGTGGTCCGCAGCCGAGCCACTTCGGTCGACGAAAGTTCCGCGGCAGGCCGCTGAGGACGAATGGCGGCCTGGTAGAGAACTTCATCCGCGATCCAGTTCCCCACTCCGGCGAACGTGGTCTGGTCCAGAAGAACGGCCTTGATGGGAGCCTTCCTTGAGCCGATCTCGATCACAAGCTGCGCAGCCGGGGGAATTCCGAAAAGCGCATCGTGACCGAGCCCTTTAAGCGGTGGCTCGTTTCTCGGATCTCGAGCCAGACGAAGTCGGCCGAAGCGACGCGCATCGCTGAAGGCGAAGTGACGGTCGTTGTCCAGAACGAGTTCGAGCTTCAAAAAGCGAGGGGGCTCGGCGGCGTTCGAATAGAAGTGAAACCGGCCCGTCATGCCGAAGTGAAAAACCGGCCACGGCTTCCGGTTGAGTTCAAGCCAGAGGTGCTTTCCGAAGCGGCCGGCGCCGAGGATGGTGGCGCCGCGTAGAGCCTCCTTGATCTGGCGGGGCGAGACACCCGAGAGGACGATCGCATCGGGCGGACAGTTGACCTCGACAATGCGGCGCCCGTTGAGATGGCGCACTGCTGCTTTCCGCGCGGCTTCGACCTCGGGCAGCTCAGGCACCGAGGACGCTTACTCGACGCGAAGGCTCTTGAAGAACGCCTGTACGGCGATGTCCCACTTGGCCACGGTCTTCGCGGGGCCGACGAGCTTCACGAAATAGGGACCGCCGCGGCCTTCAACCACGGCAGCCCGGAGGTGAAACCCCGGTTTGTTGTATCGCTCCGGGGACCCGGGGCTTCTCTCGGCCACGTACGTGCCCGGAAGGTCGACGAGAGTCAGAGCGAAATCGCCTGTCTTTAGCGCGGATGTCTTCGCCACGTCCTTCGATGTGCGGCCATCGGGCTGCGCCATCTGATCCACCCAGCGGTCGAGGTTGGCCTGGACGCTGCCTCCCTGGCCCCCGAAGAAATAAAGGGTCAAGGTCGCGTCCTCGGCGTCGCCCTCGGCCTTCGGGAGGACGAAGTCCGCAAGACGCATGGAGGATGACGGCGGCTTGCGGGTCCATTCCTTCGGCGCGTCGTACTTCAGCGTGGCCGTGGGCGCCTGGACCAGGAGGGCAAACGAAGCGATGAGGAATGAGGGCATGTTGGAATTCTAGTGTCTTGAAGGCGTGCTCGACTCGCTCAAACGATAAGGCTCGTGCCTTCCGTCTCGTAGCTCCTCCACAGACACGCGGCGGCCAAAGCGCCCAACACATGCCAGATGGCGTGGCCCTGCACGATGCTCTCCGGCGCGCAGACCAGACGCTGACGATCGGCGACCCAGATCAGAAAAGCGATTCCCATAACCCCAGCGCAGGTCGTGAGCCAGGCCCGGCTCACCCGAGAGGATCTCCACTCAACGACAAGGGCCGCGAGCAGGAGAAAACCAAACACCACCCGGCGCAGCGCAGGCGTCGTTACCTGAGCGGTCATCAGAACAGCATTCACGAGCACGAAACCGAGGACGCCCCAAAGCGGAGAGAGCGCTAACCTCTGCCCCAGCCGATGGAGGAGGATGAAGGTCGCCACGAGGTACATGCCGGACACGTCGAGCACCTGACCGACAAACGTCAAAGACGCATGGTAGAAGGCGCTGCCGAGGCCGATGAGCGCCAGCGACCCGCTAAAGAGCCCGGCTTCCGCATCGGTGAGCGCCACGCCGGATAGGCCTCGTCGAGGACGCCACGACGCGACCCAGAGAGCCACGATCACGAAGGCGAGAGAACTCCAGGTGTTTGCCGGCTGGCGAACGAAAGTGTCGCGAATCGCCTCGCAGAAACAGTCGTCCGGAAAACAGGTGGCCGGCCGCCACGTTTCCCAATCGGCCCCAAAGGCGATGAGGGGGGAGCGCATGAAACGAACCATAGCGGGCGCCGGGGCGAAACGCGCCGGAGACTCGTCACCACGAAGGCCCCGATCGAAACCCAGGCCGCTTCGGTCGGCTTCTCCAGCGCCGACTCGTTCCGGCGGGCGTTCGAACGGCGCTTCGGCATACCACCCACCATTTATCGCCGTCGTTTCGCCGGCCGAGGTCACGAAACAACGGCCGCTTAGCTCTGTTCGTTCGACGGAAACAGGGCTCGCGGGCGAACGGTGTCCGCCGTCACAAGGGCGAGCGTGAAGAGTCGGGACAACAAACGGGAAGCCCTTATCCTTTCGCTATGAAGCAGACACTGCCTTTCTTGAAACAAGCACTTCTAGGACGGGTCATGGCCAGCCTCACCGCACTTGCGGCCACCGCACCACTGGGTGAAGCCAAAGGCATTGAACTGGCGCTGTTCAGTGGTCCCGCGATACCGACGTACAAACAGACCTTCACCTTCACCGGCGGTTCGCCGCAGTTGCAGCTCGCGAGGTTGAATGTGAAGGATGCGCCCTCGCTCGACGCGAAGGGCTGCCTAGCCCTAGGCGCCGCGGCCACGTTCTTTCTCTCGAACTCGTTTGGTCTGGAGGCTCGGGTGGACAGCGTCGACGTCGACCTTCAGTCCTTCGGCGGGAACTACACGCTCGAACTCGGACCCCCCGGGTCACCGGTCTCATCGATACCGGTGACGCTGGGGGCGGGAGAAACCGACCTGCGTCGTGTGAAGCCCCTCTCTCTCAACCTCCGCTTTCAATCCCAGGGGCGGGTCGGAATCGGTCTTTCCGGCGGCGTCAGTTACCTGCGGAGCATCGACCTCAAAGCACTTCCCACCCTCACGGTAGCGAACCTGAACGCCTCTTTCCCGGTTTCGTTGACGGCCTCACCGGTGAACCCGGACGAGACCCGTCACCTGGGATTCAACGGAGGCCTCACTCTTCAGGTCAAAGTTGCGCGCGGGTTCTCCGTAGTGGCCGAAGCGCGAGGCTTCACCTTCAAGAGGTCGGAACTGAAATGGGAGGCGAAGGAAACGGGCGCCTTGAGCGCGATCGAGAAAGCCCTCTTGGGCTCCATCGCTTCTCAGCTGGAGATACCGCTCTTCACCCCCGGCTTCTGGACGGCGCGCGTCGGGGTGGCCTGGAGGTTCTGACCGCTCGCCTCAGCGAGGCGGGAGTTCAGAACTGAGGGTAGACACATCGGCACCCGGGTTTGTGCATCATGTCTCCGGGACAATTGGACATCAAGGCCGGTTTGATCCTGTTGATATCGCGGAGCGTCGTCTTGACCACAGCGCGAAGATCCTTGAGGGTCGGGGCGTTCCCGATGTATCGCTCGATCATCGCCCTCTCGATCGCGCATGTCCACATGCGAATCCGGGCGAAACCCAATGCATCTCCCTGAGGAGCGAGTCGCTTCTTGTCGTCTTTTCGGCCCCGTTTGGTTGCCATTTCGTTGTCCTCCATGTTGGCCCGTCAGGGCCTATTCAATCGAATGATACCCAGATCCGAGTTCCTCAGGTGTTGGGAGAAAACCAGGATACCGGACCCCGGGGCCGCTGAGACGGGAGAAAACGAAACGCCCTGAATCCCGTTCGCGGTGATCATGGTCTCGGTCAAAGTGTCGAGTCGCTTGAGGAACAGGTTCTCAACCTCGCGCGAATCGCGGCGGCTGAAGGATATGGAGTTGAGACCAGGAATGAAGCGGAGACTCGAGGGCATCGCATCCAGCTCGAAGAGTTCTTTCACCCTTCCCCGATCGATGGATCTCAAACGGACCCGATTTTCCGTGAGCCGCGGTTCTTCGGCAACGATCAACGCGGTGCCGGCGAGTCCCAGTATCGCCAGTTCGCCAACCGCTACCGCAAGTCGCTCGGACTCGCGGCCATCCGCAACCTCTTGAACAGAGCCGCCCGCCTTTCCGGCCTCCGAACGCACGTAAAAGAACCGGGATCGGTCCGGGCTCGTGACGAGGTGTGTCGCCATCTCACCAGATTTGAGCTGGGCAACCCTCTGAGGGGTCGTATCACTCCGAGGGTCGAGACGGAGTATCCGCGGACCCTCCCTCGGCTGGGTGTGAACGAAGAACAACACATCCTGAGCCGACCAATGGATGTCCTGCTGATCAAAGTACCAGGGGAAGTCTATGAACGTCCGGGAACTCAACGGCATCTCGGCAAGCGCCTTGGAGTGGCCGCTGTCGACGTTGAGCAGGCTTAGCTGGGGCGCCTGCGTGCTGCCCTGCTGCCGGAAGTACGTGAGCCAGCGTCCGCTGGGTGAGAGGAGCGGATTCCAACCCTCTCGTAGCAGGATCCTCGAGTTGCCAAGTTGGTTGTCGCCAAGTGACCCAAGAAGGATTGAACTCAGGGACCAAGGGTAGTTCGAAGCGAGCGAGACCCGAGCGAAAGCAAGCTGGGCGTTCGCAGAAATCGACGGCGTGATGTCGCGCTTGTTCTCCGCGGTAAGTTGGGTACGCACGCCGATTCGCGGATCAAACGAAAAGATCGATGCCCCCTCGAGGACCTCGCTGAAGACGAGGGTGGATCCGTCCGCCGAGACGCTCTCTACGAACTCGCGGTTTGACCCGAACGTGATCCGACGTGGTTCGCGTCCCGGTCTTTCCATGAGCCAAAGGTCTTCCTGGCCGCTCCGATTCGATTCAAAGAACAACCGGAGCTTCCCCGAGGCATCCGAGAGGAACGGTGACCCGTCCTCATAGCCCTCCTTCGTGATCGGGCGCGCTTCGTTCTCGAACGGCTTCGCCCAGATGGAACTCGAACCGTCCTGGTTGATCGCACCGAACGCGAGGGTCCGGCCGTCTCTCGAAACGTCGAAGCCGTGCGGGCGGGCGGTCTGCTTCGGGAGCGTCGGGACCATGGTGAGTTTTCCGGACAATAGTGAGAGTTTCGCCAGATCGAGACTCTGCGTCTCCATAAACACGTCCGTTCCCACCCATCGGATCATTCGGCGGATCCGCACATCCGACGGAAGCGAGAGACTGCGGCTCGGCGGACCGCCATCAACACTGATGGTCTGAAAAAGTTTCTGCGTTTCAGACTCCACGGTGTAGGCGATCTCCGTCCCGTCTTCCGAGAACATCTGCGCGGTCAGATCCCCCGGTGCGGTCGTGATCCGCCGGGGTTCGCCTCCGGCAAGGTCCATGACCCATATATCTTTGACCCCGTCCCGATTCGAAATGAAACTCACGTACTTCGAGTCG
>JANLWV010000278.1:0-13735 GCA_031364765.1 Vicinamibacteria bacterium | reverse complement strand
CGCGCGATCACCCGGAACACGTACCGGCCCGACGGCACCGTCGCGGTGTCCCACGTGAAGACGGGCTGGTCGAGAAGCTCGCGGAGTTTCGTGAACGTGGTTGTACCCTCGGGCCGGTACCAGACGTCGTACTTCAGGGTGTCTCCGTTCGCGTCCTCGGCTCTCCAACTGAGCGTCCGCAGCGATTTGAAGAAGACCTTCCGTCCCAGATTCGCCGAGTCGGTTGAGCGACCGCCCGGAGCCGAAGGAGGCTTGATCTCCGGCGAGCCGGTGTCGAGGCCGGCAATCTCCGGCTCTCCCGAGCCAGAGCTGCTGGCGCTCCGTTGAAATGCGTCGCCCGCGGGATAGAGCGTCAGTTCGCGGATAAGGGGGCGGATGTTGCGCTGAACGTAGGCGAGTTGCAGCCAGGCCAGCGACGGGTTCTCGGCGGCGCCTTGCAGCGTCGCTCGGATCTGCGCGAAGCGTGCCTGCGGAGATCGCGTGGGAGCCTTGCCCGGCGTCACCGATTCCCAGCCGCTCCAGGTGGTGTCAGGAACCGACGCATTGCCGGCGCGGATCTCGTACGAAACCGCGGCCGACGGTGTGCTCACTTCCAGAGCGCCCACCTGAGCGACGTTGTCGAAGTCCTTCGCGGCCGACGTGAAGACCCCTTTGGTTTCGCGCTTCGCCGAGAGGTACTGAAGCTTCCCGGGGTTTGACGACGCGATCGCCATTTCGCCCGACGGCATCGGAGCGGCAGCGGTCAGCTGCTCCTGTGGCATCGCCCGCACCAGCGTGTAGGTCCGGTCGTCGCGCACTTCATAGACGCGGCCTTTCGACCCGGTGCCGAAGAGGACAGAGTCATTGCGCTTGAAGAGGAAGAAGGGCGACTCGTCGCCGCTCCAGAGTTGATCGGCATCGCCCAGGGCGGTCACCAGGAAGATCGCGCCACGCGCCGGTCCCGACCCTCCTCGCGGCGTATCCGCGCCGCGTCCTGGGCCCTGGGGGAAAGCAAAAACTTCGATCGAGGTGGTCTGGGCGCCTTCGGGAGTGGGCGAGGCGCCAGGCGAAGGCGAAGGAGAGGGACGGGGAAGCGGTATCTCGGACCGGCCGTCCACCAGGGCGATGTACACGGAGCCGTTCGCCATCGGAAGCATCGCTTTCACCTCCCGGTAATTCGAGTCGTAGAGGACGCGGACATTGTCTTTCGCGTCGACGGCGTAGACGAGGCCTGACGGAGAACTTCCGGCAAAAACCCCGCCCAAGGGTGCGATCACCAGAGAGGTCACGTGCGCGTCCTGGCTGGTGAGAATCGAGGCGCCCTGGCCTTTGGCATCCACACGATAGATCTTGCCTTCGCCGCCGGTGCTCACCCATAGTCGTCCCTGAGCGTCGAATGCGAGCGCCCAGATGTATCGCTCCTCGGGATCGAAGAAGACCGTGCTCTTTCCCGCTTTGTCGATGGCGTAGACCTTGCCATCCGGGTTTGAGGCAGCGAAGAGCCGTCCGTCCGGGCCCAAGGCCAGGGCCTGAACCTCCGGCTCCGGCGCGGTGTAGAACGTTTGCGTGGTCCGGTTCTCGATTTTCAGGATTTTCCCCCCGTTGCCCGTCCCGGCGTAGAGCACGCCCTGAGCGTCGGCCGCGATCGCCCAAACCACCGGAGCTCCGAGGTCAGGGCCTGGTGGGGCTTGAGGCGCTAACGACAGCCGGCCCGAAGAGTCGACCGATAGCCCTTCGATCTCCCCGTCCAGGAAGTCCCGCATCGCAGAGATTCTGAGGAACTGGGGTTGGACCGCCATGGCGGAGGTAGCGAGGGCTAGGACAACCAGCGCGGCACGAAATCTGGAGGGCATGAAATCCTTGTTTAACGCTCGATCTGGAGGGCCAGAAAACGAGCGCCCTTAACCGAGTAATCCACGGGCTTCTCGCCGTCCCACACCACCGTCGTCGCGGTGCGAACCACCGGCTCGCCCCCCTCGCTGCCGCTCAGGACCTGCATCATCGACGGGGGAAGGCCGGGCAGGAGGGTTCCCGAGAACGCGGCGCCCTCCTCAAAGCGCTGGAGCCTGACGTAGATCTGCGTGCTCTTCCGAATGGAGTTCACCGCCCGCACGATCTGGTCGAGGCTCTTCGGAACAAAGGCCTGGCGCATTTCCCGCTGTTCAGCCATGGAGAGTCCGGCTCCGTCCGAAATGAAAACGACATAGCGACCCGGGGCGACCCCGCTCGGCACTTCGATGGGGATCGAGACCACGACCTCCTCGCCGCGGAAGGTGCGGAGCGCGACCTTCATCGGGACACTGGCGCCGGGACGAACCGGGCCGTCGCGCTCCAGCCAGGCGCGGTCGATGGAGGCGGTCTCCTGGGCCTCTTTCGCGGTCAGGTTCACGGTCACGGAGTCGAGGCTGACTCGCCGGAATTCGTTGCTCATGACGAACGAAATCGCGGCGCCCACGAGACCGGCGGCCATGGCCCCGGGTTGACCTTCGGCGAATTGGTTCTGCAGGCGCATCGCGGGGATGCTGGTGAAGTTCACGGTGGCGTCGAGGGTCACGGTCGAAGGCCCGGCCACTCGCTCCTGGCCCTGCAGAACGGAAAGCACGCTCGCGTAGACGGTGAGAGGAGTGAACAGGTCGTCCTGAACCACGGAGAACGAATAGTCCTGTTTCATGCCGGGACGGTTCTGCAAAGACACCTTCACGGGGATCATCCGTGGACCGGGACCCAGCTTGCCCGATATCCCGGTGGCGCGGTCCTGCTGGAACCGGCCGATGGTTTCGTGGGCGCTCGCGATCTTGAACGACTGATTGAGGCTCGGGAACACGTCGTACACCCAGGCCTGGCGCATGGGGAAGTCGATGGGGCCGATGCCGAAGAACGGATGACCGAACGCGTAGACCGCATCCTTGTCGATATGGGTCACGGTTCCGGTGGCGGAGAAATCGAAATCGCCCTGGATCAGAGACACCGCGACGGGACCTCCTGGTTCGAGGGGCGGCAAGGGCCCGGGGGCTTTTCCTTTGGCCGGGACTTGAAGGGGCGTGAAGCCCATTTTGGCGAAGAGGCCTTTAGCGACGTCGAATGCGGATCCTGACAGGCCTGAGACGGAGAGCGGAATCGGGAGGGGAGAGAGTCCGGCGACGCCGGATGCGGACGTCGCGTTGGTTCCGACGGCATCGAGCGCTTCGGTGAACTTTTTGATCAGGGAGGCCTGATCGATCGGAAGCGGCAGGCCGGACATCCGCAGCGGTATCGGCCGCAACGCCTGATCGAGAGGCGACGTGGAAGCACGAAGCATCACGTCATCCAGCCTCGAGAGCCCCTTCATCTCCGCGAAAGGCGTGATCCCGGCGATCGCCTCCTTCGAGAAGCCGAAGCCGAAGGCCACCGCACCGAGCAGCTTGCCGTCGATGTACACGGGCGATCCGCTCATGCCTGCGATGACGCCGGTGTTGGCGAGAGGGCCGCCGGTGAGGCGAGCCATAACCATGGTCTGCTTCGGCGCGGAGTTTTCGAGGGCCCCGATGATCTCCACCTCGAAGGTCTCAAGCTTCTGATGGGCGAACACGGTGCGGCCGATGCCTTTCATTCCCGGTTTCAGATCTTCGAGGGGGAAGACGGCGACATCGGAAGGCACCCGGGACGGGGGAGCGGCCGCCGATTGAGGGGGCGCCGCGTTCGCGGCGTTAGCGAGGAGGGCGAGGACACAAAGCCCGACTGCAGGTTTCAACATCTCTCCATTCTCCTACACGTCCCACGTTCCTGCAGATGGCAGTGATGGGCGCCGTGGTTTTGAGCCCCCGATTACAGGCCGCGAATGGACGGGATATCCTCCGAAGTCTATGACCACGATCGACGACAAGAATCCTGCGTCCTCGCGCAACCTTGCTCTGATCCGTCGCGCGGTAGGCGGATCGGTGGTTTTTCTGGCCTTGTGTGCTTTCGACGGGCGCGTTGCTTTTTCGGCTCAAACTGCGCAGGAGGGTCCCTTGGACGGACTCCGCAGCGCCAACCCGAGCGTCCGCCGGCGGGCCGCGTCTGATCTGGGGAAGGCCAAACGGCCCGAAGCGCTCGGGCGCCTCGCGGAGCTGGTTCGCGATCCTGACCTCGACGTTCGGCTCGCGGTGCTGCGGGCCATCGCTTCGCTGCGGGATCTCGCCGGCGTTCCCTCCATGGTCGTCTTCATGGTCGACTCGCAGGCCCGGGTTCGGTCGGAGGCAATTTTTGGCGTGGTCGAGATCTACACGAATCGCGATCGCCCGGGGACATCGAAGTTCCTCGCCATCTTCTCGGACGGGCGCGACAAGCCGGAGCCTCTGGTGGTGGCCGCGGTTGACTTCGAGGTCTATCGATCGCTCGCCGCGCGGCTCAAGGACTCAGACATGAGCGTGCGCGAATCGGCGGCCGAAGCGATCGGAATCCTGGGGGGCACGGAGGTCGCGGTCGATCTGGTGGCCGCCACCGGCGATGTGGCGCCGGAAGTACGAGCGGCGGCGGTCACCGCCATCGTCAAGGTCGGAACCTCGGCCGACGGCGAGGCGCTTGCCCCGCTGCTGAACGATCCCACCGCCTCGGTCCGGCGTCGCGCGATCGGCGGTCTCGGACGGCTGAAAGTGGTCGATGCCGCGCCCGAATTGCGGCGCTTCTTCGAGAGATCTCCTTCGTCGGAAGAGGGATTCCTGGCCCTCACTTCTCTCTCTCAAATCGCTCTGCCCCAGGACCGGGCGCTCTTCCAACGCCTGGCCATCCAGCCAGATATGCGCCGGCGCCGGCCCAGCATCGAAGCCCTCGCGCGACTTCTCGACCGGGGGAACGAAGCGCGGTTCAAGCGGGATTTTCAGCGCGAGAAGAACGATGAACTGAGGGCCGCCTACGCCTTCGCGATTCTTCTTTTTGGCGACCGTCCGTTCATCGACACGGTGATCCTGGGCCTCGGCGGAACGAGGGACCGGGCGCGCCAGGCGCGCGGCTATGTTGAAGAGCTGGGGGCGAGGGCTCTCCCTGAAGCGCTCGACTATCTGCGCGAACCGAACCCGAAAGTCCGGGCCGGACTTTGCGACTCGCTCTCTAATTCCGGCGTGCTGGAGGCTCTGTCCGCCATTGAGCCCCTCACCCAAGACAAGGATCAGCAGGTGGCGGCGAGCGCCGCCCGTGCGGTGGCCATTCTGAAACGACAGCGTTAGGGAGTCCGGCCTTTGCCGTTCGCGTCGATGTAGATGAGACCCTGCTCCCGCGGACCCCCCGGGTGGTCGAACTTCACAATGCGTTCGCCGCCGATGGTCAGCCGGTCGGCGGAGATGCCGGCCGTGGACGTGTCGAGGAGATACGGGTCCACCGCGTAAACACGATGCGGATCGACGCCCGGGAAGTTGATGGGCACGTCGGGGATGGTGGCGACCCAGATGTGCGCGGTCGATTGCTGGAGAGTGACGGACGTGCCGACCTTCATCCAGCTGGCGGTAAAGCTGACCGGTCCACCGCAGGCAGAACCGGTGTTCACGCACTCCGATGGACGCAGGTACACCACAAAAACCGATACGGTCGCCGGCGATTTGAGGGGCGGGGGATCTTCCGGCCCGACGACGTGAAAGTCGTAGCAGGCGGGCAACGCCAGAGCGAGGACGAGGGCCCCGAGGCGGTTGAGTTTCATCGAGGGAAAAGATCGTAGCAGGAAAACGCGGATCCCCAACTAAACTCCTTCTCTTTCCGGCTCCATCGCATTGACTGAAGTCCTCCCTCGAGCGTCTTTAGATGAGTCGCCTGGTCAGGCGCCCTCTGATGGCGGAGCCGCCTTGAACAACGCCCCTTCATTAGACGCGCCTTCCGGGCCGTCGGCCGTCGTCACCGGGTCGCGGGCGACCTCGTTCCAACTGGCGCTTCGTCTGCTGACCTATGCGAAACCGCACCGCACGCTCATCTTCATGGGGTGGCTGGCGACCCTCCTCTACGGCCTGTCGAACGCGGCGCTCGTCTACATGATCAAGCCGATCTTCGACGATGTCTTGATCAGGACGGTGCGCTTTGGCGAGGTCGCTATCGCCATCGTGACGCTCTATCTCATCAAGGGCCTCGGCGCCTACTTCTCCACTACGCTGCTGTCGGAAGCGGGGCAGAAGGCGGTTTTGGACCTCCGGCGCGCCATCTATTCGCACATTCTCGATCAGTCGTTCGCCTTCTTCGCGAAGCGGACGACCGGGTCGTTGATGAGTCACCTCACGACGGACGTGGAGAGGATCCAGACCGCGCTCGGGGAGATCGCGGGAGACCTGCTCAAGGAGGGCCTCACCGTGGTCGGCCTGGTGCTGCTGCTTTTCTACCTCGACTGGCGTCTGGCCCTCATCGCCCTTGTCCTCATGCCTCTGGCCTTCACCCCTCTGATCCAGCTGGGTCGGCGGCTGCGGTCTTCCAACGAGAGCTCCATGCGCCGCTGGAAGGACATCGCGAACATCCTTCAGGAGACGTTCGCCGGTTTCCGCGTGGTGAAGGCGTTCGGGATGGAGGCGTTCGAGCGGGCGCGCTTTGAGAGGGCGCTCGAACGTCTGCAGGGCGTGACGTTGCGCATGACGCGGACCACCGCGTTCCTCCCCCCTCTGATGGAAGCGGTGGGCGGTCTTTCGGTGGTGGTGGTCCTCTGGTACGGGACCTGGGCGATCTCGAAGGGCCAGATGACCCCCGGCTCGTTCTCTTCTTTCCTGGCCGGCCTTTTTGCGCTTTACACGCCGGTGAAGCGACTCTCGAAGGTGAATGCCGGGCTTCAGGGAGCCCTCGCTGCGGGGGAGCGGGCCTTCGCTCTGCTCGACACCCACGGCGAGATCAACGATTCGCCAACCGCGACGTCCCTGGCTCCCTTCAAGGACGTCGTGGAATACCGGAGCGTTTCGTTTCAGTACGACAAGGCTTCCGGGCCCGTCCTCGCGGGCGCGTCGCTCATGGCCCGGAAGGGGGAGGTGGTGGCGATTGTCGGCATGAGCGGTTCCGGAAAGACATCCCTTCTGAACCTGCTTCCGCGCTTCTACAACGTCACCAGCGGGTCGATCACGGTGGATGGGGTGGATATTCGGGACGTGACGCTCGAAAGTCTGCGCCGTCAGATCGCCCTGGTCAAACAGGAGACCATCCTGTTCAACGACACCGTCCGGGCGAATATCGCCTACGGCCTCTCGGGTGTGGAAGGGTCTGCCGTGGAGAGCGCCGCCCGGGCCGCCTTCGCCCACGACTTCATCCTCGATCTCCCCCGCCGGTATGACACGGTGATCGGAGAGAGGGGATCGCGGCTTTCCGGAGGACAGAAGCAGCGGATTGCCATCGCCCGGGCCATTCTCAAGGATCCGCCGATTCTGATCCTGGATGAAGCGACCTCGGCGCTCGACACCGAATCGGAGAGTCTGGTTCAGCAGGCCCTCTTCAATCTCATGAAGGGGCGGACGACCCTGGTGGTTGCGCATCGGCTCGCCACCGTGCGGCGGGCCGATCGGATCCTGGTCCTGGAAAAGGGCGAGATCCGCGAAGAGGGTACGCATGACGAACTTCTTGCGAGGAATGGCATCTATGCCCGCCTCCACGACCTTCAGTTCAGAGCGGATCCCGCGGTTTGAGCGAGCCCCTTCTCATCGTGATCGCCGCTCCATCGGGCGGCGGGAAATCGACGGTCCTCGCCCGCGTTTTCGCCGAGGTGCCCGGGCTGGTCTTTTCGATCTCCCACACCACGAGGGCGCCCCGCACGGGCGAGCACAACGGTCGAGAGTATTTTTTTGTGGACCCGGGGCACTTCAATGTTCTGGTTGCCGAGGGCGCCTTTCTGGAATGGGCGGAGGTTCATGGCCGGCTTTATGGCACGTCCCGGGCGGAATTGGATCGAGCCAGGGCTTCTGGCAAAGACCTGGTGCTCGACATCGATGTTCAAGGGGCCGCCCAGATCGTGAAGGCCTATCCTTCGGCGCTCACCATCTTCCTCAGACCTCCCTCGGTCGAGGTCCTGGGCGACAGGCTGCGGCGTCGCGCCACCGATTCGGAGGATGTGGTGGCGGCGAGAATCCGCAACGCCACCGGGGAGATTGACCGCGCCTCGGAGTTTCGACACGTGGTGGTGAACGACGATCTCGACACCACGGTGAAGGCGGTCAGGCGAATCATCGAAGCCGAACGCGCCAAAAGGCCGAGCTGACCAGGCCGGCGTTTCCAGGGAAGTCCTTTCCAAGAGCGGTCTTGAGGGAGGTGCTGCGAGGGCGGACGCCCCTCCGGAGGCCAGATTGCCGAGTCACACCGGATCACGCCGAATGGGGCGCCTCCGCTATACTCCGTGCCGAACATGGGCGGGCTCACCCGGCGGCTTCTCCGCCTCGGGTTCCCCGAACGAAGGAACCAATTGCCAAAGACTCTTTACAACGACAGGCCAATGAAGCACCTCATCCTCCCCAAGGAAATCGACAGCAAGTTCCGCTTCATCATCGTAGCCGCCCAGCGCGCGAAGCAGCTCCAGGCGGGGGCGAAGCCCCGTGTTCTCACCACCAGCTACAAGCCCACGCGCGTCGCCATTGAAGAAGTGCTGGCCGGCGCCGTCTCCTGGGAGATGAAGGCGGAAGTGCCTCGCGTCACGAACGTCGACTAGTTCGTTGGCCTCCATTCTTCTCGGGGTCACCGGTGGAATCGCGGCCTACAAAGCCTGTGAGGTTCTGAGGCTTTTCGACAAAGCCGGCCACCGGGTCCGCGTGGTGATGACCCGGACGGCCACCGAGTTCGTCGGGCCCCTCACCTTCGAGACACTCTCGAAAGCGCCGGTTCTGACCGACGCTCAGCCGCTCGGTGAGTATGGCGCCATCCTGCACATCGACTACGCCGACGAGGCGGATGTCTTTGTGATAGCGCCGTGCACCGCGAACGTGATCGCGAAGCTGGCCCAGGGGATCGCCGACGATGCGCTTTCGACTACCGCTCTCGCTTTCACGGGTCCCATCCTCATCGCGCCGGCCATGAACGTGAACATGTGGAACAGCGCCTCCGTTCAGGGGAACCTCGCGACGTTACGTGGCCGGGGTGCTCACATCGTTGAGCCCTCAAGCGGAGATCTGGCCTGCGGATGGGTGGGCGAGGGCCGGCTGGCGGAGCCGCCGGAGATTGTGGCGGCCGTCCTCAAGGTGCTGGATCTGAACAAGGATCTGGCCCGGCTTCGCATTGTGGTGAGTGCGGGTCCCACTCTGGAGAAGATCGATCCGGTTCGGTACATCTCGAATCGATCGTCGGGCAAGATGGGGTACGCGGTGGCGGCGGCGGCGCGCGCCCGCGGCGCGTCGGTGACCCTGGTGTCGGGCCCGGTGTCGATTGCGAAACCTGAGGGCGTGCAGGTGATCAGCGTCGAGTCCGCGAGCGAGATGAAGCTGGCGATCGAAGCGAGCATGGCCGAGGCGGACATCGTCGTCATGGCCGCGGCCGTCGCCGATTATCGGCCGGCCACTCCCGTCCTTCGCAAGATCAAGAAGGACGCCGAGGCCGTCCAGATCTCCCTGGTCCGAACCGACGACATTCTGGCGGGCCTTGGCCGGACGAAGCGCGCCGATCAGGTCCTGGTCGGCTTCGCCGCCGAGACGAACGACGTCATCGCCTACGGCCAGGAGAAGTTGAAGCGGAAAAACGCGGATCTGTTCGTTGCGAACGACGTGTCGCGCGCGGACATCGGTTTCTCCGCAGACGAGAACGAAGTCCACCTGCTTTTCGCCGACGGCCGGGTGGTGAAGGTCGACAAGGCGCCGAAGCGAAAAATTGCCAACGCGATTCTCAATGCCGCGATGGAGATTTACGGTTCAAAACCGTCATCGTGAGTTCGCCGGATTTCGCCCTGCGCAGTTCCCGGGTGGTGACGCCTGACGGCGAACGTCCCGCGGTGGTGATCGTTCGTGGCGGACGCATCGAGAGCATCGCCGGCCAAGCCCCGAGGGACATCGAACTTCGCGATGTCGGCAACCTCGCGATCCTGCCGGGCGTCGTGGACGCCCACGTCCACGTCAACGAGCCGGGCCGCACCGAGTGGGAAGGCTTCGACACCGCGACCCGCGCCGCGGCCGCGGGGGGCATCACCACGATTGTGGACATGCCGCTCAACTCGATCCCGGTGACGACCACCGTCGAGGCCCTGGAGATAAAACGGGCGGCGGCGCGGGGTCGCGTGTACGTCGACTGCGCTTTTTGGGGCGGCGTGGTGCCCGGGAACACCGCCGGCCTGACCGCGCTGGTGGCCGCGGGCGCCCGTGGAGCCAAGGCGTTTCTGATCCACTCCGGCATCGATGAATTCCCTGCCTCGGATCAGCCGACCTTGCGAGCCGCCATGACCGCCCTCAAAGCGGCGGGCGCCCCCCTTCTCGCTCACGCCGAATTGATGGGCGCCTGCTGCGCCACCCCCTCGGTCGCGACCAAGTACAAGGACTATCTGGCCTCGCGGCCGCGCGCGTGGGAGAACGACGCGATCCGCATGCTGGTGGCGCTCTGCCGCGAAACCGGCTGCCGAACCCACATCGTCCACCTCTCGTCGTCCGACGCCATCGCGATGGTGGCCGCCGCCCGCGCCGAAGGCCTGCCCCTGACCGCCGAGACCTGCCCGCACTATCTGACCTTCGCGGCGGAATCGATCCCGTCCCGCAGCCCGGCGTATAAATGCGCTCCTCCGATTCGCGAGCGCGAGAACCGCGAACGACTCTGGCAGGGACTGCGTGACCGCGTGATCGAAATGGTGGTGTCGGATCATTCGCCGACCTCGCCCAGCCTCAAGACCCAGGGCAACGGCGATTTCATGGCCTCCTGGGGTGGCATCGCGTCGGTGCAGTTCTCGCTGGCCGCGGTGTGGACCGGCGCTTCCGCGCGAGGGTTCACGTTGATGGACGTATCGCGATGGATGTCGAACCGCTCCGCTCAGCTCGCCGGTCTCGGCGCGCGCAAGGGTTCGATCGCGCCCGGCATGGACGCGGACCTCGTGGTCTTCGATCCCGGGGCCACTTTCAAGGTCAAGCCTTACGCCGTTCTCCATCGTCACCCGCTGACGCCCTATATGGGCATGGAACTCCGTGGCGTCGTCCTGGAGACCTACGTTCGGGGTCACAAGGTGTACGATCACGGAACTTTTGCCGGTCCCCACGGAGATCTCCTTTGAGCGAAGACTTCTCAAGCCTTATCGATCTTGCCTCGGTCCGCTTTGGCGGCCGCGTCCTCTTCGCCAACGATGAGTTTTTCGCGTCCCGGCACAATCTGCTCAAGCGCGAGGATCCCCTCTTCATCCCGGAAAAGTTCACGCCCAGCGGGAAGTGGATGGATGGCTGGGAGAGCCGGCGCAAGCGTGGTCCCGGCCACGACTGGTGCGTGATCGAGCTGGGTCGCCGCGGCGTGGTCCGGGGCGTCGACATTGACACCTCGTTTTTCACCGGCAACTTTCCGGAAAAGGCCTCGATCGACGCCTGCGACGTGACCACATCGGTTGTGCCCAGAACGGTGGACAAGCTGCCGTGGAGTTCGATTCTAAGCCCGGTGGTTCTCGCCGGAAACACGCACAATCGCTTCCCGATCGCCATCAAACGCGCGGTGACGCACCTCCGGTTCCATATCTACCCGGATGGCGGCGTCGCTCGGTTGCGCGTTTACGGTGACGTCACGGTCGACTGGAAAAAGAAGAAGGGCCTCGTGGATCTGGCCGCCATGGAGAACGGCGGTCGGGCCCTGCTGGCGAGCGACGAGCACTTCGGGGCCAGGAACAACCTGCTTTTACCCGGCCGCGCGCCCAATATGGGCGAGGGCTGGGAGTCCCGGCGACGCCGGGGCCCCGGTCACGACTGGGTCATCCTGCGCCTCGGCGCGCCTGGGCACATCGAAAGGGTCGAGATCGACACGAACCACTTCAAGGGCAACTATCCGGACAGCGCCATTCTTGAAGGCGCTTTCGCGCCGGCCGCGACCCTGGACGACTTTGCCAACAACCGCGTGCCGTTCGCCCAGCTCCTGCCCCCGCAAAAGCTCCGGCCCCATCGCCGCCACCGGATTGGAAAGGGGGTGGCGAGGCACGAAGCGATCACGCACGTGCGCCTGAAGATCTTCCCCGACGGTGGGGTTTCCCGTCTGCGGCTCTATGGACGGCCTCGGCTGGCTTGACGCGGCGCCGCCCGAAATTCTCGCGCCCGCCCTGCTTCGCTGCTGCGGGAGCGCTCGATGGGCGAGAGCGATGACCGCGGCCCGCCCGTTCCGGATGACTGCGGCGTTGCTCGCGCGGGCGGAGAGCGAATGGTCGAAGGCCTCGCGCGAAGACATCCTCGAAGCGTTCTCGCATCACCCGCGGATCGGAGATCGCGAATCGTTGAGGGCCCGGTTTCCCGCGACTCACGCCTGGGCGGCCGCGGAGCAGAGCGGGGCGGCCTCGGCGGACGAAAAGGTTCTCGCCGACCTGGCGGAGGGAAATCGCGTCTATGAAGCCCGGTTCGGCCACTTATTCATCGTCTGCGCGTCGGGTAAAACTGCGGTGGAAATGCTGGCCCTTCTTCAGGCACGCCTGGGCAATGAACCCGAGACCGAACTGAGGATTGCGGCCGGGGAACAGGCGAAGATCACACGGCTGAGGCTCGAGAGGCTTTTGCAGGAAATGGCCGCCGGACCGAACGCATGAAATCGCTCATCACCACGCACGTCCTCGACACCTCGATCGGCAGGCCGGCGGCGAATGTCGGCGCGAAGCTCGAGAGGATCACCGAAATGGACTCGGCCCTCGTCGGTAGAAGAGCCACCAACGAGGACGGCCGGATCGCCGACCTTCTCGATGGCCCGCTTGAGCCGGGTCGGTATCGAATCACCTTCGACACCGCTTCATACTTCGCGGGACGGGGCGTCGCTTGTTTCTTTCCTGAGGTGGCGATCCTCTTCGAAATCACTGACCCGTCCCGGCATCACCACGTCCCGCTGCTGCTGAGCCCCTTCGGGTACAGCACGTACCGAGGAAGTTAAGTCCGGTGGAGTGGTCCGAATGGGCGAGTGCAGTCGCGCGATGGGCTCACATCTTCGCGGGCATTCTGTGGATTGGCCAGACCTGGTACTTCACCTGGCTCGACCTTCAGTTCGAAGACGCGGAGGCGAACCCCGGGGGCAAGGTGTGGATGGTCCACAGCGGCGGCTTTTATCTGGTCGACAAGATCCAGGTTCCATCGCCCATGCCAAAGACGCTGCATTGGTTCCGGTGGGAAGCCATGATGACCTGGCTGACCGGCCTGTGGCTGCTCTGGCTCGTGTACTTCTCAGGTGGCCTCATGGTCGATGTTTCGGGCAACGAACTGTCGCTTGGTTCGGGCCTGGGACTCGCGATCGGCGCCATGGTTCTCGGCTGGCTGGTCTACGACGTACTCTGGATCTCGCCCATCGAGAGGAGGCCTGTTTTGGGCGGCGTCACCGGTTACGCGCTGATGGTCGGTCTCGCCTGGTTCCTGACTCAACGTGTCGCGGGGCGAGCCGCCTTCATGCTGGAAGCCACGGTACTCGGGACGATCATGGTGATGAATGTGTGGGTCCGGATCATTCCTGCGCAAAGGGCCATGATCGCCGCCCGGATCGCGGGTCGGGAGCCGGATCAGGCGCTCGCCGTCCGCGCGAAGGACCGTTCGAAGCACAACGCGTTCATCATCCTTCCCGTGCTCTTCCTGATGCTCTCCAACCACTACCCAACGGCCACCTACGGCCACGAGAACAACTGGATGGTCTTCGGAGGGGTGACTCTCCTCGCCTGGGCGGCGGTTCCCGT
>JANLWV010000245.1:0-5320 GCA_031364765.1 Vicinamibacteria bacterium | reverse complement strand
GGCCGGCCAGTTCTCCCCCGACGGCACGCGCCGCCCGCACTGGCTGATGCGGCCGTTGCGACCATCGAAGGATGCCTACCGTCTTTGAGCTAGGGGGGCCCGACACGGACCCGGCCCCCCTAGGACCCCCTGGCCTGCGCTCGGCGATTCTTCGTGACGCTCGAATCGCCTGAGTGAATCAGGCGATTCGAAACGGGAGTCGCCGAGCTCCGGCCCCAGACACGGACCCGGCCCCCCTAGAACCCAGAGACCCCGCCAGAGTCGCATCCCGGCGTACTGCCGCCGCGACGGCGGCGGGTTGGAGAAGAAGCCTTCAAGCCGGGGCGTCGAGAGCGAGTCGCAAGGGTCCGTCCGTGTCTTTCGCGGGTCGCCGAGCCGAGTAAGGAGAACACGAATCCGAAGTTCCGGGAACGCAGTACGACGCGCGAGGCGTACCCGGCTTGAAGGCTTCTTCTCCAACCCGTCTGATCGCGCGGGGACCGCACCGCGGTATCTCCACACGTCCACGAGTACATGCGCCGCTAGGCGAATCGAATGGGATAGTGCTTCGAAACGCGGGCGAAGTCCGGGTCCGCGGTCAGGAGACGGCATCGGTGATTGATCGCGGCGGCGGCGATCTGTGCGTCGATGGTCGTGACGGGGAGGCCCTTCGCGCGGCACCGGTTTCGGATTTCGGCGGCGAAGACGTAGTCGCCACGATGAAGATTGAGCAAAGGAAAGGGCGCCAGGTAGTCGACGAGTCGCTGCGTCCTCTCCCGTGCGGGGAAGCCCTGAAGCAGCTCTTGCAGCACACATCCGATAAGGACGACCTCTCCAGCCTCAAGCGCCGCGCTCAGAGCCTCGACCTCGCGGGTTCTGACCGGCGAGTCGCGCCGCAGCGCCAGCGACCACACCGACGTGTCGACGAGCACGCTCACGAGCGCTCCCGCTCCTTCTTGTGGTCGTAGTTGGGCGACCATTCCAGTTTTCCGAACAGGTCGAGAACTCGCTTCTGTTTTCGTCGTTGAACGAACTCGTTGAGGGCGATGTTGACGGCCTCGCGCTTGGTCTTCTTGCCGGAGGCCGCTAGGGCCTCGTCGAGCAATCCATCGTCGATGTTCAGGTTTGTCGCCATGTGTGGGCTCCTGTGGCCAAGTCTACACATACGCGGCCGCCAGGCGGCGTCGGGCTCCCGAAGGTTAAAGTTGCGGCGTGCTTCTTGACCCTGGCTTCAAGTTCTGTCCGAAGTGCGGGACGGCGTTCGCGAAGCGGCGGCTGAAAGAGTTCGAGCCCGAGCGACTGGTTTGTCCACAGTGCATGTTCGTCATGTATCTCAACCCGACGATCGCCGCGGGGACGGTGGTGGAGTACGAGGGCGGCATCGTTCTCCTCCGCCGCGAGATCGCCCCGCGCGCCGGTTTCTGGGTTCACCCCGGCGGCTTCGTGGATCGGGGCGAGACCCTCGAGGCGGCGGCCAGACGGGAAACCCGCGAAGAGGTGGGGCTGGATGTCGAGATCACGCGCCTTCTCGGCGTGTACTCGTTCCCGGACAGCGAGGTAGTGGTGGCCGCTTACGCGGCCCGGGTTATCTCGGGCAGGCCTGCGGTGGGAGACGAGTGCCTTGAGGTCAGAACGTTCCAGGCCGACCAACTGCCCTGGGACGACCTCGCGTTCCCGAGCACGCGGCTTGCGCTCCGGGATTACCTGAGGACCATGGACGAGTCGACGGCGGCCCGAACGGTCAGTCGCCGGAGCGCGGAGTCGGCTCTGGCCCACGACCCAGAGGCCTCCGCGGATGGCCGGCTGGAGGCGCTCCTTCAGGCGCGGTCCGACGTATTTCTGGCGAAGGATGCTCGCGCGGCGTCCCTCGTGTATCCCACGCTGATTGAAATCCTGCGCGACGCGCGTCGCTACAAAGAGGCGCTCCAGATCGCCGAGGAGGGGCTCGCCCTCTCTCACGATCCGCTGATCGCCCGTCTCGCCGATGAGGTCGCCCACGAGCTCGCGCGATCGGAGCAGGAGCGCTGTTGATTCGGCGCGGTCACCTGGCGCACCTTAGACTTCCGCCGCTTATGAAAATGACCAAGACAATCTGCGGCCAGTTGACCGCCCTCGCCCTCGCGGTGCTCCTGCCGGCCTGCGGATCGACCTCTCCCACCGACAGCATGGTTGGAGTTGAGGATCTCACCATTGGAACCGGCGCCACGGTGGTGACCGGCGACACCGTGACTGTCACCTACGTGGGGACGCTCACCAGTGGAACTCAGTTCGATGCCGGCACTTTCACGTTCCGCGTGGGTGCGGGCACGGTGATCAAGGGTTGGGATCAGGGCCTGGTGGGCATGCGGGTGGGCGGAAAGCGCCGTCTGACCGTTCCTCCCAATCTCGGGTATGGCAGCCAGGCACAAAATGGCATCCCGGCGAACTCCACGCTGAAGTTCGACATCGTCCTGCTGGCGATTGCCGGGAAGTAGCCCGGCCCCCTAGCCGCATCCGCGGCGTCTTTCCTCGAGTCAGCGTCCTTGCACGATTTAATCGTCTGGATCCAGGACGTCGCGGTTCCGAAGCTCGGATGGTTCGGGATGTTTCTGGTGGCGGTCGCCGACTCGTCCTTTGTCTCCTTGCCCGAGGTGAGCGATCTTCTGATTGTCACGGGTGCGGCCAAAGAGCCCGGCATTGCCTGGGAGTTTGTCCTCGCCACCGCTCTCGGATCGGTGGTTGGCTGCGTGCTGCTCTACGAGGTCGGTCGTCGGGGCGGCGAGAAACTCGCGACACGTTTCGTTTCGTCCAAGAAGCTGCTCAAGGCGGAGATGCTGCTCGCCCGCTACGGTGCTTTGGCTATCGCCATTCCCGCTCTGTCTCCGCCCCCCATGCCTTTCAAGGGATTCGTTCTCGCCGCGGGGATTTTTGCCATGCCGCGCGCGCAGTTCATGGCGACCGTGTTTTTCGCTCGCGGTCTTCGTTACGTGGTTTGGGCGCTGCTCGGCGCCACCTATGGCGAAGAGGCGATTGGCTGGGTCAAGAACCTCGACACCTGGGTTGCGAACCACGCCCTGGTGGTCGTCGCGCTGCTCGGATCCTTCGCCCTTGCCTTCGTCCTCTGGTGGCGAAGCCACCATGACCCGCCTCACGAGGTTTCGTAAGGACGGGAAGTGCGAGCCCGGGTGCGTTCGGCTCGTCCTCGCGACGAGAGAGGGAGCCAGGGATCTTCATCCGGCCCTTCCGAGCAACCGGCCGGACAGCGGATAATCGCGGGTGTACGCTTCCTTTGCGTTTCAGGTTCCACAACGATGACCGAGGTGATGGCATGAGCCGTTCAGTTCGAGCGACCCTGGCAAGTGTTGCTTTGATAGCGGCCTCCGCGCTGGTGGGCGGAACCTTCGGCAAGAGCGCTCAGGCTGCGGCCGATGCGCGAGAGTTGCATCTGAAGCGCTACTCCGAGATCCTGGCCGCGATCGAGTCCAGTTACGTGGAGGAGCTTGATCCGGCGAAGCCGGTGG
The DNA here is from genome assembly GCA_031364765.1 of Vicinamibacteria bacterium. GTDB lineage: Bacteria > Acidobacteriota > Vicinamibacteria > Fen-336 > JAGNNV01 > JAGNNV01. The sequence continues at coordinate 1,841 of JANLWV010000245.1, read as the reverse complement.
CAGCGTCCATCCGCGAGATGCTGCGCACCCTCGATCCCCACTCCAACTTTTTCGAGGTGAAGGAGTTCTCGACCCTCCAGGAGAAGCAGAAGGGCTCGTACTTCGGGCTCGGAATCACCATCGTCTCAATCGAAGGCCGGATCACCGTGGTCTCGCCGTTTGAGGGCTCGCCCGCCCACCGCCTGGGTATTCGGGCCGGCGACATCATTGTGGGCATCGAGGCCGACGACGCGCGGGGTATGGACATCGATGCGGTGGTGAAGCGCCTTCGGGGGCCCAAGGGCTCGCAGGTTCGCATCCGGCTGGAGCGCGCGGGCTACGCCCAGCCCTTGGACTTCACGGTGGTGCGCGACGAGATCCCCCTTCACTCCGTGCCGTATTCGTTCATGGTCTCGAAGGATGTGGGCTACATCCGGCTGGTGGACTTCAACGAGACCACCGCTTGCCGCCCGAGCGACCCCCCAGGGTGCGAGCGGGAATTGGAGCGTGCGCTTCGCACCCTCAAGGAAGCGGGGGCGACGTCCTATGTCCTCGACATTCGGGACAACCCCGGCGGCCTTCTCGATATGGCTTTCGCGGTTTCAAATCTCTTCCTTCGGAAGGGGCAGATGGTCGTTTACACCAAGGGCCGTTACAAGCGCGACGAATCGAGCTACGTGACCGAAAGCGACTCTCTCTGGTCGCAAGCGCCTCTGGTGGTGATGACGTCGCGCCACAGCGCCTCCGCTTCCGAGATTGTGGCGGGCGCCATTCAAGACCACGATCGTGGCCTGATCGTGGGCGAACGGACGTTTGGCAAGGGTCTGGTGCAGACGATCTGGCCGCTCCGCAGCGTTCGCGGCTATGCCTTGAGCCTCACCACCGCGCGCTACTACACGCCGTCCGGGCGTTCGATTCAGCGCGAATATGGGGGCAACACCGCGCTTGAGGACTACCAGGCGCCCAAGGAACGGAGTGGCTGTGACGTGGAAGGCAACGATCCCCGCCTGACCGATGCGGGCCGCCGGGTCTTCGGCGGGGATGGGATTGCGCCCGATACCTGTATCGAGCCATCGAAGACCGGGACGGTGGTGGCGAACCTGCAGTCCCGTCAGGCCTTTGTGATCTTCGCCCGACACTTCGAGTCCGCCGAGGTCGCCGAAAAGACCGCGGTTGAAGGCGCCGGTTCCCGAGCGAGTGTGGGCAACGACAAGGTCCGTCTCATCGGCAAGGACTTCAGGGTGTCACCCGAGGTGGTGGCGGAGTTTGCGGACTTCCTCAAGGCGGAGAAAATCACGTTCGACCCGAAGGAGCTGGAGGCGAATCGCGCCGAGATCGAGGCGGAGATTCTGGAAGAGACGATGCGCCAGGTGTTCGGGGAGGGCGCCGCCCGGCGTCGCCTGTACGCGCTCGACCCCCAGCTCAAGAAGGCCATCGAGAGCATCCCTCTGGCCCGCCTCCTTCTGAAAGACCCGCAGCGCTACATCAGCGAAACCGCCACGAAGCGAGCGGCGGCTAGGTAGCGATCGGCCGCGAAAGACGTTGCGGCCCCCATTCAATGAGGGTATCCTTCGCGTCCCTCACGCGGGACTAAGGTCCCTCGAGTCGTCTGTAAGGCGGCCTTCAAAAGCCGCGATTTGGTCCAGGCCGGAGTGGTGGAACTGGCAGACACGCACGTTTGAGGGGCGTGTGGAGAAATCCGTGCGGGTTCAAATCCCGCCTCCGGCAAAATCTTTGAGCTGGGGGGCCGCAGTTCACCAACGGACTGCCGTGCTCAGCCCCTAGACAAACGAGCGTCGCGCGTCCTCGGCGTGCTGGTATGGTCCGTCGATGAGCGAGCGGATCCTGAGCGAGATCGGGCT
>JANLWV010000231.1:0-6340 GCA_031364765.1 Vicinamibacteria bacterium | reverse complement strand
GTGACGGCAAGCGCTGTGCCCATGCCGAGATAAGGGGCGGCTTCACGGATGACCCTCTCGAAATCGCCGGACAAAGCACCCGTCATTTGCTGGCGGGGAGATTACCAGAGGCCAGAACCGCCGACAAACGTTCGGATGTTTCGACCGAAGCTTTATGTTCGGTGTTTCCGACGATGAGATCGAGGGCGTGGAGAAGGACCGGAGACAGAGCCGCAAGGCCCTCCGATACGCCGCGTGGAGACCCTGGCAGGTTCATGATCAGGCTTTTGCCCCGCATCCCGGAAACGCCGCGGGAGAGGGCCGCGTAGACGGTTTTATCCAGTCCCCGGAGCCGGATAAGTTCCGCCAAGCCGGGCGCTTCCCGGTCGATCACGCGCTTCGTTGCTTCGGGCGTCACATCTCTCGGCCCAAGGCCGGTGCCGCCCGTGGTGACCACGAGGTCGGCGCGCGCCGTCGAAAAGATCAGCAGCTCGGCAATCCGCTCCATTTCGTCGGGGACGATCAGGGGGCCGTCGACTTCGAGGCCCAGGGCCTCGAGCGTCCTTCGGGTTTCCGGCCCGGATAGATCCTCCCGCCTGCCGGCGTGAACGGAATCACTCACGGTGATCACCACAGCGGTTTTTCTTTGGGTTATCACAGTCGCGAACGAGGCTCCCTTTCCACTCCAAGGATCCAGCACCCGCATGATAGAAGAGTCGGTGTGATCCTCTGGCTTCTGGCGGCACTCGGCCTCTTTCAAGCCGCAGGGGAAACCTACTCCCTGCACGCCGTTGTCTCCGACTCCAAGGGCGCGCCTCTCCGCGATCTTGAGGCCGCGGATGTTTCGCTGACCGAAGGCGGCGCGACCTTGTCCCTCACCAGATTCGAGAAGGACGACCGGCCTTCTCGGGTGGCCCTTCTCATCGATTCATCGCAGCCCCTGGCCTCGGCGTATCGCCTGCAGTTCATCGACGCGGCGAAGGCCTTCATCGCCTCTCTGCCTTCGAACACCCGCGTTTCGATCTGGACCACGGGGGATCGCCCGGTCAAGGTGATCGACGACCTCGACCTTAAGGAGGACGGCTTGGCCCGGGAAGTCGCCGCCCGCCTCGGTCGAGTCGCCCCCACCGGCGGCAACGCCATTCTTGACGCCGTCGTCGAGGCGGCGGAGGACCTCGAGAAAAAGGAGGGAGAGCGAAAGATCGTGGTCTTCCTCTCGGGGGCGGGCCCGGGTTTCTCGAACGACAACCGGCAGGGCATCGTGGATCGTGTCCTGAAGAGGGGTGTGGAAGTGGCGGGGGTCCTTGCTTCGGAGAGCGGGGAGTCTTCGGGCGGCGGCGAGCTTTCCCTCGAGGACTACGACTACGTCTTCGGCACGCTCACCGAACGCACGGCCGGCCGCCTCGAGCGACCGCTGAGCGTCATGGGAGCGAGTGCGGCTCTGCTCCGAGTAGCGGCCGACCTGCGATCAACGTATCGTCTCTCTTTTCGCACCGGCGGTGGCCGACCATCTCGGATCGCGCTTCAGGTGGCGCGTCCCGCGGTGAAGGTCAGGTTGTCCGCGCCAAGAAAAGAGACTTCTTCCCCTTGACCCTTCGATTTCGTGCCGGCCTTCTTTTTTCCGCCGCCCTTTTTTGCGTGGGCGCAGCTCTGGCCTTCTCCCAAACCCGGGGCCAGCCCCCGCTGATTTTCCCCTCGTCGATCGAGATCATCAATCTCACGGTCACGGTGACCGACGCCCATGGGCGCCTTGTCCCCGGGCTCGACCGCGGGGCGTTTTCCGTCTACGAGGATGGAGTCAAGCAGGAACTGGCGCTTTTCAACAAGGATCGGCTCCCCCTGTCGGTGGTTCTGCTGATGGACGCTTCGGCATCGATGGACGACAAAGTAGTGCCGGCGAAATCCGCCGCCAAACGGTTTGTTTCAACCCTGGTCCCCGCGGATCGAGCCCGGGTGGTCGCCTTCAACAATCGGATCGAGGTGCTCCAGGACTTCACGAACGACAAGGAGGCTCTGAACGCCGCCGTAGACCGGCTGCAGCCTTCCGGTTCAACCGCGCTGCACAACGCTTTCTATATTTCCATCAAGGATCTTCAGAAGGAGACCCAGGCGGGTCCTTTGGCCAGACGTCAGGCCATCATCCTGCTTTCGGACGGCGAGAACACCGCGTCGATCGTCACCGACGAGCAGGTGATTGAGCTTGCGCGCAAGGCCGAGATAGCCATCTACTCCATTCGCATCACCACCGACTACGAGGGCGACAAGGGTCGGGCCGCGTTTTCCCAGGCGACTCATCTCCTGTCTGTGCTGGCTCGCGAGACGGGGGGACAGGCCTTTTTTCCGGCCCAGATTCAGGAGCTGGACTCGGTCTACGACCGGATCGCGGAAGAGATGCGAACGCAATACAGTCTGGGTTACGTGACCACCAACCTGCGGAAAGACGGGCGCTACCGTCGCATCGTGGTCCGGATTCCCGACCGCGACAACGTTCTCCTGCGTTACAAGCTCGGGTACTTCGGTCCGCGGGCCTGAGAGAGCCAAGCGAACCGCCGCCACCGCGCCCATCGAGTAGAGAATCGCCCCATGCCACGCGCCATCATCGTCGGGAGCGGTTCCGAAATCTCAAAAAACCGCGTCACCAACGAGATGCTTTCGAAGGTTCTCGACACCAACGACGCTTGGATTCGCGAGAGGAGCGGGGTGGAGACGCGCTACTACGTCGACCCGGGCACCTCCACTTCGGACCTCGGTGTGACCGCCGCGGAGCGGGCGATTGAGAACAGCGGGGTGTCCCGGGAGGAGATCGACCTCGTCATCTCGGCCACCATGACGCCGGACTATTTCTTCCCTGGAAACTCAGGCATTTACCAGACACGTCTCGGCCTCAGGCAAATCCCGTGTTTCGACATAAGGCAGCAGTGCGTCGGTTTCCTGTACGGCCTTCAACTGGCCGATGCCCACATAAGGTCCGGGCTTGCCAAAACTGTGCTGCTGGTCGGCGCCGAGGTCCACACCGGCTTCTTCCCCTTCTCTGAGAAGAGTTGGGACGTGATTTATGGTCGCAACCCGGGCCCCCTCTCCTCCGAGGAGTTCGAGTGGAATTCACGGTTCCGCCATCTGGTCGTCCTTTTCGGCGACGCCGCGTCGGCCGTTGTGATCAAGGCGCACGAAGGCGACGATCGAGGCATCGTTGAGACCATCCTGTGCGGCGACGGCAAAGACCTCGAAAAGCTTTACGTCCCGGGGACGGGTTTCCGCTTTCGTCCCTACACCAGTCCAGAACAGTTCGCGCGGGGCGACCACGTGCCGGTGATGGACGGCAAAGCCGTGTTCAAGATGGCCACGACCAGGATGATCGAAGTGGCGACCGAGGTGATGAAACGTCACGGCGTCACGGTGTCGGATCTGTCTCTTGTTCTGATGCACCAGGCCAACATGCGGATCAACGAATACTGCGCGAAGCAACTGGGGATCCCCGCCTCAAAGATCGTCCACAACATCGAACGCTACGGCAACACCACGGCGGCCACGATCCCGCTTCTCTTCGATGAATGTGCCCGTGCCGGAAAGGTAAGCAAGGGCGACCTCATTCTGATGGTGGCCTTCGGCGCCGGCATGAACTGGGGCGCGTCCCTGTTGCGCCCTTAGGGAGGTGCTTACACGACGCCCGGGTCCGAGCTCGTTGCAGAGCTCGTCGCGGCGATGGAATCCTCCGGGACGGCTGCGGGTCGCCGAACCTCGCCGGTTGCCTTGTGATCCGGGTGGTAGTCGTAGTAGTTGTAGCCGCGGGTTTTCGCGTCCAGCGCGGTTATGACCACGCCAACGAGATTGGGAGTGGCTTTCTGAAGGGCCAGAAGGCTTCGCTTGATGACCTTCTTGTCGATCTTGTTGTGCTGGACGACATAGACCGCCAGATCGCAATAGCGGGCCAGAAGTAATGCGTCGGTGACCGAAGCGAGCGGTGGCGAGTCCACCAGGATCCAGTCGTAGTGCTTACGCAACCGGTCCAGAAGGTCCCCCATCTGCTTGCGCGCAATCAGGGCCGGGGGGTTGGGAGGGAGCGCACCCGCGGTCAGCACAAAGAGATTCGGCGACTTTGTGGGTTGCACCAGTCGGTCCAGCTCTTCGCGTTTGGTGAAGTAATCGCTTAAACCAGGCTCCTTGGCCACGCCGAGCCGCCGGTGGATCTGGGCCCGACGGAGATCGAGATCCATAACGAGGGTTTTTTCGTCCGACGCCGCCAAAAGGTTCGCCAGATTAACGATCGTCGACGTCTTTCCTTCCTGGGGGGCCGTGCCGGTGATCAACACCACCTGACCCGAGTCCTCGCGCCGCGCGAAAATCAGGGCGGTGCGCAGGTGCTGGTACGCCTCGGTGACCAGGTGGACGTTGGTTTCGTCGTACTTGGGCACTGCGGCCAGAAGATCCTGGTGGAGATACCTCTCCACCTCGTCGGGGTCCTTTATGGTGTTGTCGAAATAGTCCGTGCCCAGAACCAGGGCCACGCCGAGGAGCAACCCCAGGGCGAGGCCGAGGAGTGCGGCCTGCTTCTGGTCCGGCCGTATCTTGACCCCGCCCACCGCCTTGTCGATCAAGGAGATGTTGTTGGACTGAACCGACGAAGCGATGTTCGACTCATTGAGCTTCTGGAGCAGGACGTCATACATACCCGACGCGGAATCGGCCTGCTTCTTGATGGTGTCAAGCTCTGCCACGCGTCGATTCTGGCCGGCGGCCACGCTTTTCTGGCCCTCCGTGGCGGCGCGAAGCTGTGCCTCGCTTTTCTGGAGCTGCGACCGTTCTTTCTCCATGAGAGCGATGACCTCCTTGGCGCGCTCGTCCTTCCTCTGCCGCAGGCCCTTGATGAGCGCGTCGATTCTCACGACCTCAGGGTGGGTGTCCCGGTACTTTTCCTTGAGACGCTGCTTCTCGAGACTCATCGCGGTGACCTGGGCCTGCAAGCCAACCCAGGTGAGATCCTGGGCAATTTGGGGCACGCTTTCGAGATTCTCGTTTCGGGCCTTGAGGTCGATGGCCTGTCTGTAGGCGGCGTCGAGGGCGATGCGCTTCGACTGAACATCGACCAGCTCGCCCTGGAGTTTTTCGATCGACGAGTTGACCGCAGAGGTTGTTCCCTGCGGGACGAAGTCCTGTTCCTCGTATTGCCGATAGAGCTTGTCGTTTTGCGCTCGCATCTGACCTTCCGTCGACTTGAGCCGCTCGGCCAGCCAGTCGAAGGCCTTCCTCGCCGACTCGATCCTCTGGTCGAGCGAGTGCCGGATGTAGACATCGGCGATCCGGTTGGCCCAAAGGGCCGCCTCTGCCGGGTCCTGGTGCGACACCTTGATGTAGGTCAGCCGGCTCTCCGGCACCGGTTCAACCGAGACGTGTTGGAGGAAAAGAGACGAAGGGTCCGCCGAATCCTTGAACGGACTCTTGTCCTTGAGCTTGAGTTCTGCGATCACCTGATCGGCGACGGCTTTCGAGGTGATGATCTTGAACTGCGTGTTGTAAAAGTCCGCGTTCTGCCAGTAACCCCCCCCGCCCATCAGCGCCTCGTTGACCCCCATGAAAAATGGGACGGGCGGCTCAATCTGGACCATGGCCTTCGCCTGATACTCCGGGATTTGCAGGTACGCGATAAGAGAGGAGAGGGCCATGCCCAGGATGGAGGCCACGATCGCCAGCCACCGACCGCGCCACAGGACACCCGCGTAGTACCGGACATCGAGGTCGCCGTCCCCGAGGAGATGCGCCCCGGCGCCGCCCGACGGGATCACCGTTGTCGACATCGCCTCACTCTACGCTCGGCCGTGGTTCAGCCTTCAGAACCTTCGCCTCGACACCACAACCTTGTCGTTCGGAGCCAGGACGACATCCTGGACCTTCCCCTTGCGGATGGAATTGATGTCGATCTCCAGGCAAACGTCCTGGGCGGCCCCATCGCAAGGTCCGAATCCCGAAAGATCCACGCCTTCCGATTTCTTGCGAATGATCCGCACTTTGGACGACGCAAACTTCGAAAGCCCGCCGGATTCGGCGATGACTCCAAGAAGGGTCAGATCGTTTTCGACCGCGACGCGGCCCGGCCGCCCGACTTCGCCGTCCACCGTCACGTAATGCTTGGGGCCGGCCGTCACCACATCTCCGTTCCTTAGAACCAGCTCCGCGTTGAGCCGATCCGCCTCGGTCATGCCGGAGGTGTTGCCCAGGCGAAACCGAATCGATTTCTCGCCATTCGGAAATGTGCCGTCCGTCCGCTGCACCACAAAGTCCACCGTTGAAACTGGGATACTCTCCAGCATCAAACGGTAAATTGTAGCTGAAAGGGCCCGCTTTAACAGTGAAACCAATTTCATTT
>JANLWV010000385.1:0-5356 GCA_031364765.1 Vicinamibacteria bacterium | reverse complement strand
TTTGCCGTCGGCCACCGCGCGCATCGCCGCCCGCATGGCCACCTCCGTCTTCCCATAGCCGACATCTCCGCAGACCAGGCGATCCATGGGTGTGGGGGAAGACATGTCGGCAAAGATGTCGTCGATGGCCTTCTTCTGATCCGGCGTTTCCTCGTACTCAAACGCGTTTTCGAACTCGGACATCCACGGAGACACGGGCGAGAAGGCGAAGCCCTGCCTCGTCTTCCGTTCGGCGTGGAGTTTCAGCAATTCGGCGGCCATGTCGCGCATGGCTCTCTTGACCCTCGATTTTGTCCTGGTCCAACCGGTGCCACCCAGTTTGTCGAGAGACGGGTTCGAAGCCTCGGCGGCCCGATGTTTCTGAATCCGGTGAAAGGATTCCACGGGCACACGGAGAAGGTCTCCCCCCTGGTAGCCGACCACCATGAACTCGGCGTCGAACCCCAGCACCAGGAGGCTTTCAAGTCCCACGAACCGACCGATGCCGTGGTCTTCGTGAACCACATAGTCGCCGGGCTTCAGATCACGAAAGTCGGAGAGAAACGAACGAACCTCATTTCTCCGCTTGTGAACATGGACTTCATCCGGGAAAACATCGCCGTCGGCGAGAAGCCGCAAATGAGAGTGGGAGAACTCGACACCGCGAGAGAGATGCCCCGACCCAACTTCAACCCTCGCGTCCTCCCCGGTGGCGATCCCACCCTCGAAGAGGGTTTCGCTCAAACGCTGGGCGCGACCGGGTGTGCCGAGCAGGATGAAGGTCTTTCCGCTCGTCTCTTTCAGATCTTCGCGAAGCTGTTTCAGATCACCCCGGTATTGTGGGGCGGGGCGCGAGCCAAGGTGAATCGAGGGTCCGTCGGGGGCGATTTCGTGGAGCTCGGTTCGTTCGGCTCGCGATAGGTAGGGGCGCACGATCTCGGGATCGACCAAGGTCTCGAAGGCCCTCGCGGTCTGTGGTTCCTCGGGGTCAAGAGCGGCGTGACGTGTGGCCTGCAGGTGAAGAGCCCGTTCCATCTCGGCGAGGGCGGCATCGGGATCGATGACGACCAGCCAGTGCGGCGGAAGGATCTGCGGTATGGCCAGGCGCGAGCCTCCTTCCGGCACGCCGAAGGGGAGGAGCGTGACCTCCCCGATTTCGTGACGGCGCCTCTGGGTTGCCGGATCAAATTCACGGAGGCTGTCGATGCGGTCGCCAAAGAACTCGATTCGAAGCGGCCAGAGCCGACCTGGCGGAAAAACGTCGACAATGCCGCCTCGCCTCGCAAACGACCCCGTCTCAACCACCGGATCTTCTCGACGGTAGCCGGCGCCGGCGAGGTGATCGAGAAGCATGTCCACCAGCAGTTCCTCCCCGACCCGCAGAGAGAGTCGCTTGCGATCGATGACGTCGGGGGCGGGGACGGAATGGACGAGGGCGGGGGCGGAGAGCAGCACGGCGCGAACCGTGCCGTCGTGGAGAGCGAGGGTCGATTGGGTTCGCTCGTGATCCTCGGGTGTCGGGCCTGCCCCGGCCAAAAGAACCGGCACATCCTTGAAAGTCGCGAGCGCTCCCGGAGCGCCGATCCAGGTAATCAGCGTTTCGGCATCGGCCGCCAGCGACTCGACATCTTTTTCATGGGGAGTCACGAAAACCAGCAGGCGATCGGTGACGGCGAGCGGAACCAGGAGTCGAGCGAGGCCAAAAAGGCCGGTGACCCGGTTGGTAAGGCCCTGCTCGATTGATCGCTTCAGGGCAAGGAAGCCGGGTTCCTTCGAAAGAAATGGGGCCGGAGACTTCACCGCGGAGCGTCAGCCCCGCCCCCGGCCTTGTGGATCAGGGCGCTGGTCGATCGGTCGGGCAGAAGCTCGACGCAAACCACCCGCCCCCCCAGTTTCTCCACTTCCGCTCGTCCGACAATCTCCTCGATGGCCCAGTCCGCGCCCTTGACCAAGACATCGGGACGCAAAGCCCTGATGGTCTCGAGGGGCGTGTCTTCGTCGTAGATCACGACTCGATCAACGCATCCCAGGGCAAGCAACGTTTCGGCCCTATCCTGCTCGCCGATCACGGGTCGGGCTTCACCCTTGAGGCGCCTCACCGAGGCGTCGGAGTTGACACCGACCACCAGAACATCGCCAAGGGCTCTGGCCTGCTCAAGCAGACTCACGTGACCCGCGTGAAGAAGGTCAAAGCAGCCATTGGTGAAGACCACCGTTCGACCAAGCGCCCTGAGGTTGGCACGATCGTTGTGAAGAGTCTCCCGAGTGTCGGCGCTACGTCGGCGATCGCTTCGCTCAACCGGCCGCAGCACCAACTCCGGGCGTGCCGGAGGCTCGTCTAGTCGCAGCGATTCGGAGAAAATCCAGCGGTGATGGGGTCGGTAGACGCCGACATCCTTCACCCGGCTGCGGACCCTGAAAGAGTACAGGCCACGGTGGTAGTCGTAGGGCGTTCCGTCCCTTCGGTGCGCGGCGATGTCGAGGATGTAGCTGCCCTCGACGAGGCGCAGATCCTGGATCTCCAGGACCCAATCGAACCGGCCGGAGACCCGCTTCGACTTGAACTCTTCGATGTGGGTGTTGGTGCCATAGACGGCGGTCCCATCGGCGGTGAAGATCCCGATGCCAAAAACGAAATCGTCGATGGGTGTCCTGGCTTCGCCCGCGACTTCAATGCGAAGGGTGTCGCCTGGAACAAACACATGGGCGGGCCGGTTCTCCGCGTCTTTCAGGCGGACTTCGGTAAGCAGGATCTCGCCGCTGCCCCACCGGCGTTTTTCTTCGGGAGCCTCGTGACTGATCCGATCCGCACTCTGGGCGACGGCGTGGACATCCTGCTGGCCCAGGAGTTCGTTCTCGTGGCCGGCCACAAAGCTCAGGTACGCGTCGACGACACGTTTTGGATCGCCTCGGTCTTTGGCCTGGCCTTTCCGAAGCCAGAGGGCTTCGTCGCACATCTTCTCGACCAGGCCGAGGCTGTGGGTCACGATGACAATCGTCTTTCCCCGTCTTCGAAATTCGCCCATCTTCTCGAGACATTTCCGGGTAAAGGCCTCGTCGCCCACGGCCAGGACTTCGTCGATGAGCAGAATGTCGGGATCCACGTGAATCGCCACCGCGAAGCCCAGGCGGGCATACATGCCCGACGAATAGGTCTTCACCGGTGCATCGATGAAGTCCTTCATCTCGGCAAACTCGACGATCTCGTCGAACCGCCGGGTCACCTCGGCCCGGGTGAGCCCAAGCATGATGCCGTTGATAGCGACGTTCTCCCGCCCGCTGATCTCGGGATGAAAGCCGGCGCCCAGTTCTATCAGCGCGGAGACCCGGCCCGATACGTCGAGAGTGCCGCTCGATGGTTTGGTGATTCCGGAGAGCAGCTTCAGCGTGGTGGATTTTCCTGAGCCGTTCTCGCCGAGAATTCCGTACGTGCAGCCGCGCGGGATGTCGAAAGACACGTGGTCGAGGGCGGTGAATAATTCGCTTGGGCTCAGGTCCTTGATTAGAGACCCCGAGACGAGGGCGCTCTTGAGCGTCTTGAACTGGTTCTTGTGAAGGAACTTTCTGTAGACCTTCGTCAACTCCCGTGCCGAGATGGCAATAGGAGACCCGGCGCGGGCCAAGGGGCCGGTCATAATTCCTCCGCGAGGGCGTCGCGAAGGCGATCAAAGAGGAAGCAGCCGAAGGCAAAAACCAGGACCGCGGCCACGGCCGAAGCACCGAGACCAGCCCAGTGATCGAAGCTCCCCTCGAACAGCATCTGCTGATAGCTGACCATGATGTGGCTCATGGGATTGAGCCGAAGGACGGTCCGGAACGGCCCTTCGACGGAGCCGTACACGTACAGGATCGGGGAACCGAAAAACCAGAGGTGAAAGAGATGGCCGAGTATGTTGGTCAGATCCCTGAAATGAACGGTGAGCGCCGACAGGGCGAGCGCCATACCCAGAGCCAGAACCACCTGAATGAGAAGAGGCAGCGGAAAGAGAAGCGCGGCCGGGGAAAGTTTGTGGTTCCAGACCACGAAGAAAAGCAGTATGGGCAGAGACAGGAGAAAGTTGAAGAGGTTGGTGATCACGCTGACCGTGGGAAGAATCTCGGGCGGAAAAAGGACCTTCTTCAGAAGGCCTCCGCTGCTGACCAGGACCATCGACCCTTCGAGAACCGCGGCCTGAAAGAAACTCCAGGGGAGAATTCCGCAGGCGAAGAAAAGAAGGTACGGTTCCATTTCCGCCGGCCTTTGCCCGGGCAACACGTAGGCGAACACCACGCCGTAGGTCAGCAGATGGAGCAGGGGATTGATGAAGCTCCAGACGAAGCCGAGAATGCTCCCGCGGTAGCGGGCCTTGAGCTCACGCGAAACAAGGCTCTCAATGAGCGCCCTGTAGCGATAAAGCGTTCGGATCTGGGCGAGGATCGGTGGCCTCGCGCTCAGGCGCCCTTGGTGTTGGATGCCGCGGCCAGGCGAGCGACGGCGCGAACGTAATCGGCCTGGGCCTGGTTGAATCCTTCCTCATCCTTCACCATCTTCATGCGCTCGGCTGCCCGTGCCCGCGCCGTCTCGGCGCGGGCGACATCGATGTCGCCGGCGCGCTCCCCTTCTTCGGCCATGATGTACACACGGTCGGGCAGAACTTCGCAAAACCCGAACAGACAAACCATCCGGCCCGTCTCCGCTCCCTTGCGGTAGATGATCTCGCCCGCGCCCAGCATGGTCAACATGGGGATGTGATTGGGCAGGACACCAAAGGACCCTTCGGAACCAGGGGCCTGGACGGAGTCCACATCGTCACGAAAGAGCAGTCCGTCCGGCGTGACGACTTCTAGCCTGAGCTTGGTGGCGCGGGGAGTTTGGGTCATGGGTCGTTCCTCAGGCCGCCGTCTTCTTGGCCTGCTCGTGAACGTCCTCGATGGCGCCCGCCATATAGAAGGCCTGTTCCGGGAGATCATCCACCTCTCCGGCGACGATCGTCTTGAAGCTGCGGACGTTGTCCTCGAGAGAGACGTACTTGCCCGGAATGCCCGTGAACTGTTCGCCCACGTGGAAGGGCTGCGAGAGGAACTTCTGAATCTTGCGCGCGCGTCCCACCACCACTCGGTCCTCTTCGGAGAGCTCATCAATGCCAAGGATGGCGATGATGTCCTGAAGATCCTTGTAGCGCTGCAGGATCTTCTTCACGGCCAGGGCGGTGTCGTAATGCTCTTTGCCGAGGATGCGCGGGTCGAGGATGCGTGAGGAGGAGGCGAGCGGATCGACGGCCGGATAAATGCCGAGCTGGGCGATCTGGCGCGACAGGTTCGTGGTGGCATCCAAGTGGGCAAACGCGGTCGCGGGGGCGGGGTCGGTGTAGTCGTCCGCGGGGACGTAGATCGCTTG
>JANLWV010000184.1:0-5664 GCA_031364765.1 Vicinamibacteria bacterium | reverse complement strand
GTTAGCCCAGGTCGGAGCGCGACTTCAACGCCTCGAGCGCCTGTTCGGCGGCCACAAGTTCCGCCTTCTTTCTCGATGGTCCTTCTCCTCGACCGAGCACTTCCCCACCCACGACGCAGCGGACGCGGTGGCGCTGTCGGTGCGGCGCGCCTTCGAGCGACTCGACCTCGTACAAAGGCAAGTCGAGGCCGCGCGCCTGCAGGAACTCCTGCAATGCCCCCTTCGCATCCTTCGTGGCGAGCGAGCCTTCGTCGAGGCGTGGTTCGAAGAATCTCGTCACCACGGCGCGCGCGGCTTCGATTCCGCCGTCGAGGTAGACCGCGGCAATCAGCGCCTCGACCGCGTCCTCCTGAACCTTGTCGTGGTGACGGCCATCGTTCTTCTCTTCACCGGCGCTCATTCGGACGAGCGACCCGACGTCGAATGAACGTGCGATATCGACGAGCGTGGGAGTCGACACGAGTCGCGCGCGGATTCGTGTCTTGTCGCCTTCGGCGCCCTGCGGATCGCGGCGGTGAAGCATCTCTGCGACCAGAAAGCCGAGGACGGCGTCGCCCAGGAACTCGAGCGGCTCGTTGGACGCCTTGGCGCGATGCTCGGAGAGAAGGCTCCGATGAGTGAGGGCCTGCTCAACGAGTGCCCCATCTTTGAAGGTGTAGCCAAGGGCGCCTTCAATCGCCGCCCGGGTCTTGGCGTCGAGGGTCATGGCTTGCGTTCGAACACCACGCGTCCACCCACTAGCGTGAGGTCCACGGGAGTGGCCAGGATCTGCTTTGGCGCAAGCTTGAAGAGATCCGCGGAAAAGACGGCGAGGTCCGCGAGCATGCCGGGCTCGAGCGTTCCCTTGCGATCATCGGCGAACTCGGCGTACGCCGAACCGCGCGTGTAGAGATCGATCGCGGAATCGAGGGAGATCCGCTCCTCGGGAGTGAAGCCGTCCTTCGGTCCTCCTTCGACGAGCTCGCGGGTCACCGCCGCGTAGAGCCCGATCCGCGGATCGAGAGGCTCGACGTACCAGTCGGTACCGAAGGCCACGGGAATGCCTGCATCGAGGAACGATTTGAAGTTGTACGCCATCCGGCATCGCTCCACGCCGATGCGTTTGGGCGCCCAGCGCATGTCGTCGATACAATGGGAGGGCTGGATCGAGGCGACCACGCGCAGCTTCGCGTAGCGCGTGAGGTCCGCGCGGCGCACGACCTGCGCGTGTTCGATTCGAAAGCGGCGGTCGGCTCGCGGGCGCTTGGCCGCGGCCTTCTCGAACGCATCAAGCACCAGGGCGTTGGCCCTATCGCCGATCGCGTGGACGGCGAGTTGGAAGCCCGCGGCGTCGGCTTCATCGATCAGGCGGTTCAACTCCTCCACCGGGTACAGCAGCAGGCCGCTGGTCGTCGGTTCATCGGTGTAGGGATCGAAGAAGGCCGCGGTGCCCGCACCCATCGAACCGTCGGAGAGGATCTTCATCGCACCGATTCGAATCCAGTCGTCGCCCAGGCCGGAACGCACGCCCGCTTCGATCAAGGCCTTCATGACGCTCACCGGACGCCACACGTTGATCCGCGCAAGCAAGCCGCCTTCCGCGCGGATCTGCTGGTACGTCGGCAGCGCGTCGATCGACGAGTTGTCCTGAACGCTGGTGACGCCCAGAGACGCAGCGTGAGCGAGCGCTGCCTTCGCGGCGCGAACATTCATCTCGCGCGTCGGATCCGGAATGACCTTGTAGAGGAGGTCCTGGGCGTTGTCCTTCAGGATCCCGGTGGGATCGCCGGAGGCGTCGCGCACAATGGTTCCACCGAAGGGATCCTTCGTATTCCGGTCGATGCCGGCGGCGCGCAAGGCCAATGAGTTCGCGAGGATCATGTGCCCATCGAGGCGGTTGATGGCAACCGGGTTGTCTTTGGTGGCACCGTCGATCAGGGTCTTCGTGGGGAGAGCCTGACTCTTCCAGCGCTCATGGTCCCAGTTGCCGTTCAGGATCCAGACGCCTTTCGGAAGCGTGGCGGCGTGCTTGCCGATACGCGCGGCGAAGTCCCCCTCGTCCTTCGCGTCGCGCAGATCGACGGAAAGCAGGCCAAAGCCGCCATCGATGAAGTGGACGTGGGCGTCGTTGAAGCCTGGGGTGATGAGACGACCGTTCAGATCCACCACGCGGGTCAAAGGCGACGCGAGCGCCCGAATGGTGGCGTCGTCTCCCACCGCGAGGACTTTGTCGCCCGCGACCGCGAGCGCCGTTTCGAACCGGCCCTTCTGGACGTACACGCGGCCATTCACAAAGATCGTATCGGCGGACTGCAGGGTCATGGCCACTCCCAGAATGAGACTCAACATTTTCGGAACCTCAGCTTTCGATCAAACAACTTTGACGATGACCAGGGTCATATCGTCGTGCGGGCTTTCGCCGGCGGCGAACGTCCGCACCTCATGAAGGATGCGTTCCTTCAGATCGTCACTCGACAGGGCGTTCGCGTCCTTGAGGATCGCGGCGAGGCGGCCTTCGCCGAAGAGCTCCGCGCTCCCGTTCATGGCTTCGGAGATGCCGTCGGTGAAGAACAGAAACGAGTCGCCGGGCACCAGGGGCAGCTCCAGCTCCTGAATGATGCTCTTGAACGTCTCGCCGGAGTCGAAGCCAAGTGCGAGACCGGGCGGTGAGAGCAGGCGGGTAAGGCCGGTGCGTCCGTCGAAATGGATCAAAGGGTTATGACCTGCGCGCGCGACGCGCAGCGTCCGTTTCTTCGAGTCGATGATCGCGTAGGTCATGGTGACGAACGACCGCCGGTCGAGATTCGGGGCGAGGATCTCGTTGAGTTCCGTCAGAAGCGCTTTGGGCGAATCGTGGTTTCGCGAGAGCGACAGAATCAGACCCTTGAGCTCGGCCATGTAGAGCGCGGCCGAAGTGCCCTTGCCGGAGACATCCGCGATCAGAACGCCGAGGCGGTGATCCGAGAGCGGCAGCAGGTCGTAATAGTCCCCGCCCATTTCGTTCGCGGGCAAGCAGACCGCCGCGATCTTCAGGCCTTCGACTTCCACGTACTCCTGAGGAAGAAGACTCATCTGGATATTGCGGGCCACCCGCAGGTCCTCCTCCATCCTCTCCTTTTCGCCCTGCTGTTCGAGGAGATCCTCTATGCCCTGCGACATCGAGTTGAAGGACTGAGCAAGATCGCCGAGCTGGTCTTTGCTGCCGACGATGATGCGGTGCGAGAAGTCACCGCGCTGGAGTTTCATCGTCCCTACCGAGAGAGCGTGGACGGATCCGGTGATCGATCGAACGAGGGCGGTGCCGAAGATCAAGGCCACGAGGTAGACGGCGGCGAAGATGACGGCGACCACGCCGAGGGCGATGAGCAGAATCTGGGAGATCCTCTCTTTCCCTGGGGTGAGGGAGTCGTAGAGCTTTGCCGGGTTCACGTTGAACAGGATCGCCACCGAAGCCCGGGCCCCGGTCTCCCAATCGAACTGGTCGTGGGTGGCGACGCCCATATTCGATCCGGACGACTCGCGCGACACTCGAACCCCCGGACCCCGGCCCCGGACGATGTTGTTGAAACTCGACACCACGATCCCGGACTGGTTCTCGAGCGTGGCAAAAAGAGATGCCTCATAGGGCGCCTCGACGATGACAAAGGATGTCCCTTTTCGCGCCACCGCCCGAAGAGTCTTCTTCTCACCGTCGCGCACCAGTCCGGAGAAGCGATCGCCCTCGATCCAGGCGGGAACGCTCCTTGGGGCCTCGCCCCGGCTCGCCAGAACAACGCCGTCCTTGACCACGGTCCACGCCGGGGACGCGTGTTCAATCAGCGTCGTGGCAAAGGCCGCATCGAGATCGGCCTTCGATGCCGTTCCCGACCCGGCGACGCTGAGGGCAGTCGTCGCCACCGCTCCCAAAGTCGCCTCGTGCCGGCCCAGCTCATTCGTCACGAGCCGGGTCGAGAAGGCCAGGAGAAGAATCATCCACGACACGAGCGTGAAGATGATCCCCAGGCCCAGGGGCACGAGAGCCGTGAGCCCGTAGGCCATCATCAGCTTCGCTCGCACCCGGTAGAACAAGGCTCGGACCAGGCGAACGGCGGGGGATCGACCGTAGACGATCAGGAGGACGACCAGTGTTGTCTTCCAGGGTAGCGGAATGCTGATGTCCAGGGCGGCTTCGAGCACGCCACAAAGAAAAGCCGCCAACATCACCCGCCCGCCCCAGGTGTTCTTCAGGAACAACAGAAGCCGCCGCCACGCCGGGAGTTCCGCCCGCATGGATTCCGTGCCGGGCAGGAGGTAGTTCGGCCGGGCCAGACGGGCCGTGCCGGAGTCGGGGCGCCTGCGCGCTATCTCACCCGTCTTTTGTCTTGGAGCGAGGCTCACAGGGCGGGATGTTATTCGCGTAGCGTAGGAACGCGACCCACGGTCCAGGGCGCTCCCGCCGCTTCCGCGTCGCGTTCGAGAGCCGGGATTTCGGTCTCGACCAGCGTCTTCAGCTTCGCGAGTTCCTCCCCAAAGAGGGTCTTCGCGATCTCCACCTGACGGCGGTGCGTGCCCGTGGCGGGCGCCAACGTGCGCGAGAGTTCGAAGCCGATGCCGTTCACTCGATCGCTGATCGAGTCGGGCGTGCCTTCATTCCGCTGGGCGATGGCCGAGTCTCCTCGCAGAGCGATGAGCACCGCGCCGAGACGCTTCTGAGTCGCGCGCACGGAGTCGTGCAGGGCACGCGGAGCGGCGGGAGCGCCGTCGAGCGCACGCTTTAGCTGGTCGAGGCGCGTGTTCGTGGCATTCGTAGCCTCAAGCGCCCCCGCCACCGACCGGCGAAGGGATTGATACGCAGCCTGGAACTCGCCACGGTTTTTGTGATCGGCAGGGGTCAGCGGACTCTGCGGATCTGCCGTGACTTTGAAACTGACCGGGCCGCCGAGTGGCGTCACCACGCCAAACACGCGCTGCGCCATGCTGACGCTATAGGTCCCGGGAATCACGTACGGGCCGCTCTGGCCACCGAAGAAATCGTCATCGTCTTCCCCGGGACGCGCCACGCGGGGCAACGTGTGCAGAGGAAAACGCAGGTCCCAGGCCACGCGCTGGAAGCCGGCGGTTACGGGACCGGTGATCGTGCGAACCGGCGTCCCGGCATCGTCCGCGATGGTGAGCAGAATCGCCGGCGCTTCTTCTTCAGCCTCGGTCCGAATCGCATCGAGCGTCGGGTACTCGACCGGCTTCCCCGCCTTATCCGCCGCTTTTTCGGCGTCCACACGTTTCTGCTTGAGCGTCTTGAGCGATTCCTTCAGGTGGTAAGTGATCACCGCGCCGTAGGGCGGATTGTCGGCGGTGTAGAGCATTTCGCCCTGGAAGGCCTTGCCCCGGCCGCCATATTGCTGCGTCGGAACGTAGAGCATTGCGTCCCGCGCGCCCAAAAGCGTCGCGGGCTTCGAAGTCATATCGAGAGTCGTCGTCCGAAGCGGGCCGTAGTCGTCCACGATGTAGACGCCGCGGCCGAGAGTGCCGAGGACCAGATCATTGTGCCGCTTCTGGATGGCGATCTCGCGGACCGCGATTGGGGGAAGTCCCGCCACCTTCATCCACTTCTGCCCGCCGTCCTTGCTGAAGTACGCGGCGAATTCGGTCCCGGCGAAAAGGAGGTTCGCTTCGATGTGATCTTCGGCAACTGCGTAAGTCGATCCG
>JANLWV010000136.1:0-14029 GCA_031364765.1 Vicinamibacteria bacterium | reverse complement strand
AGGCGAAGGAGGGCAAGCTCGATGCCGACCTGCTTCGGGTGTTCATCGAGGCGCGGGTTTTCGAACTCACGGCTCGACGGGCCGCCGGAACCTTTTAGCCGCCCGTGACCGCTCCGCTCGTGATCGCCCACCGCGGCAACTCATTCGCCACGCCCGAGAACACCTTTTCCTCGTTCGAGAGCGCGCTTGCGATCGGCGCCACTCTGGTCGAGTGCGACGTCCAGATGACCGGCGACGGGCACATCGTGGTGATTCACGACCCCACCCTGGATCGAACCGCCGATCGAACCGGGGACGTGCGGACCCTCTCCCTGGCCGAAGTTCAAGCGGCCGACGTCTCGTACCCGAAGTGCTTCGGTTCGAGGTTTTCGCCCCAGCGCGTTCCCACCCTCGGCGAGGTGCTCGCTTTCGTCAAGGGTCGAGCGAGGCTGATGCTTGAGATCAAAAAGGAGTCGTCGCAGATGAACAGCGACGAGTTCGAACGCCGGATCGCCGAAGCACTGGTGAAGTCCGGGTTACGCATCTCCCCGGACATGGGGACGGATATCGCGGTCATCTCTTTCTCGACCCCGATACTTGAGCGAATGGCGGCGATTCTGCCGCAGGCCCCGCGCGGACATCTTTTCTACCGCGACCCGGAAGAGACGCTGTTTGCGGCGGCCGAGCGCGTGGGCGCGAGCTTCGTCATGCCGGAGAAGGGCCACCTCTCTCCTCGATTGCTGGAGCGGGCGCGACAGCGAAACCTGGGTGTGGCGACGTGGGTGTGCGACGATCCCGCCGAGTTCCAAAAGCTCAGCACGCTGGGGCTTCTGGGGATAGGGACGAACCGCCCCGCCGACATGATCGATCTCGCCCGGCCCATCGCGGCGACTCCGTCCAGGGTCTGACCCGCGTTCAGCTTGACCCCACCGGCGGCGTTTGATCACTGAGGGACAAAGACACCCGGGGGGTACACTCGAAGGCCGAGGTTCCCATGAGAAAAACCGCTGTGCTTGCCCTGATCGTCTCCCTGGCGTCCCCTTCGGCCCTGCTCGCCGACAAACCCCAGAAGAAGGAAAAAGGAAAGGGGAACGACGCGAAAGTAACCGTGGTCTTCGCCGATTCCGACCGCGATGTCGCGCGCCTGTATTTCTCGGAGAAATACGGTCGCGGAAACTGCCCTCCCGGCCTCGCCAAGAAAAACAACGGTTGCCTGCCGCCCGGACAGGCGACGAAGCGGTACCGAGTGGGTCAGCGACTGCCGCGCGAGGTCGTGTTCGTGGAACCGCCCGCTGAGTTGGCCGTGAGGCTTCGGCCCGCAACCGGGTACCGTTACGTGATCGTCGATGGTGATCTGGTCAAGCTCGCGATCGGCACGATGCTTGTGGTGGACGCGATCGAAGGCCTGGTGCATTAGGCGGGCCGTCTGCGAGCCATCGTCGTTTTCTTCGCGTACGACGCGTCCACGTGCAGGGCCAGCCGCTCGAGGACATCCCTGGTTCGAAGCTTCAGGAACCTGGCGTGCGATTGAACGGCCTGGGCGCGGAAGTGCTTGGCCTCGCGGCGAAGAGCGGACGCGAGCGCGGCGTCGTTCCGGCCAAACCGCCCGGCCTGTCCGCTGAGCCATCGCGAGAGGACGATACGGTCCTGGGCGTCGCCCAGCGCGCTCTGGAGCGGCCTGAGCAGGGCCAGACGGACGTGCGGCCCAGACTCCACTTCGGCTAGAACCTCGAGGGCATAACGCAATCGTCGGATGCGTATGCGCAGGTTATGAAGAGGCACTGGATCGTAACGCCGACCGAGCGACTCAATGACGTCGATGGCGCGCCGGCGCTGCCGCCAGGCCTCCGCGAGCGTTCGCCGAATGATGATCGGTAGCGCAGGCTCACCCCGTTCGAGAAGGGCGATCAGCTGGCGATCGAGTTTCTGGGGCCAGCGCGCGTGGCTTTGCGTGAGCGCCGCCCGGCGGTCGCTTTCGGACAGGCCGAGGATCCTGCGCTTCAGAGCCGCCTCGGTGGCCTCGGTGGTTGGGAGTTTGGCGAGGAGCGCGCGCCCGACATCCCGGTCGCGAACGTCGGCAAGGGCGCGTATGGCCGTACGCAGCGACCGTCGCGTTTTTCGGACGAGTGAACGACGAGGATGGAGGGTCAGCGTTCTCAGACCGGCCCTCAACGATCGGGCGGCGACCCGGAGATCATGAACACCGTCAACCTGACCCCCAAGCGCTGGATCCACGAGGGCCAGAACGGCGCCGACCCGCGGCCGCAACTGGCTACGCGTTTTCAAGCGCGCGGATCTCCCCATCCGCCTGCCTCAGTCGAAGGGCCAGGGCCCGCGCCAGACCGCCGAGGAACTGCTGTCCGAGCCGGGGGTGTTTTTCCGCGAGGGCATCGAAACGGCTGCGCGTGATTGCGTAGACGTCGGCTGGGGTCTCGGCCACCGCGTTCGCGGACCTGATCCCGGAGTCGAGAAACGCCATGTCTCCGAAGAAGTCGCCCCGCCCAAACGTCGCCACATGGTAGGCCTCGCCCGGACCCGCAAAGAGCGAGATTCTGATCCGTCCCCGGCGGACGAGGAACAACTCGTCGCTTGTATCCCCCTGCCCGAAGATCGACTGGCCCGCGTGGTAGTGGCGGGACTCGACCGCCTGCTCCAGCTCAAGCATGGTCGTGGCTTTCCGGCCTTTCAGGAACTCGATCTCGCTGAGGTTCACCGGCTCCTCCTCCCCCTCCTCTCCACATCCTTCCGAGGCGAGAAGGGCATCCTCGGCCCATTCGATCGCGTCGGTGAGCTGCACGAACAGCCGCTTGCTTTTCGGGCTCGAAACCAGACCTACATCCGTGAAGTAGTCGCGCCCGGCAATGCCCGACGGAAGCGCCCGTGGCAGGTTGCTGTAGAGCAGTCGACCGCCGTGCTCGTGGATTCGGGCCTCTATCTGTTGGAGCAGGTGCACTCCCGTGAAGTCGATGGACTCGATGCGGCGCAGGTCGAGAATCAGGTACCGGCAGTGGGCGAGATCGGGCTCCAGTTCGGTGAGGAGCTGGTCCGTGGTGCCGAAGAAGAGATCTCCCTGGAGTTCCGCCGCCACCACCTCGTGCCCGAGGCGCTTCAGAATTTCGAGTTGCGCGGGCAGGCGTTTCCGTCGCGATGAAACCTCGTCGCCGTACACCTTTCGGTGAATGACGCGGCCTTTGACCTGATCGCGGATGAAGAGGAGGATGGAGAGGAAGACGCCCACCATCGACGCGGCGATCAGGTCCACGAAGACCGCGACCGCGATGACGCTCGCCACCACGCCGAAGTCGAACACCGTCGCGCGCTGCCGTGCCAGGGCGAGGCTCTTCCAGTCGAACATCCGCAGAGCCACCACAATAAGGAGGCCAGAGAGAGCCGCAATCGGCGCCCAGGCGATGACCGGGCCCAGAAGGAGGTAAGCGACCAGGGCCAAAGCGCCCGCGATCGCACCCGACCGCCACGTGCTGGCGCCGCTCGCCAGGTTCACGAGCGTAGCACCCGAGGTCCCGGCGCCGGGCATCCCGCCGATGGCGGCCGATACGATGTTCGCGATGCCCTGGGCCCGGATCTCGCGGTTCGACTGGTGCCGGGTGCGGGTCAGCGCGTCGACCAGCACGCAGGTCTTGAGGGTGTCGATCGAGAGCAGGACAGACAGAGTGAGGGCGGGTCCGGCGATCACCGAGAGATCTGAGGCGTTGACTCGCGGCAGAGCGGCCGCCCGGACCGCGAGGTCGCTCCACAGGGAGTCGCCGCCGGGCAGCGGACCGATGAGAAGCGCGTTTCCCTCAAGGGAGAGGAGGCTCGGGTCGCGCAAAGCCAGACCGAAGTAGGCGGCGACGCCGGCGAGAAGGCCAATGATCGGGGCCGGGACACGCTTCGTGAGTCTGGGCGCGCCCCACATTGCCGTCATCGTGGCCAGGCCGACCGCGAGGGAGACCGGGCTCCAAAGCCCCGGCTGGCTCAGGCCGGCTCCCAGATGCATTCCTTTCGGCAGACTCAGGAACGAGGGGAGTTGCTTCAAGAAGATCACAATGGCCACGCCCGAGAGATAGCCGGTGACGACGGGGTACGGGATGTATTTGATGAGCGTGCCTCCGCCGAGCGCGCCGTAGAGAATCTGGAGAGTTCCGGAGAACGCCGCGGCCAGGCTGAGAAGGAGGAGGGTGGAGGAGGCGTCGCGATGGGGATCCCCGGCAAGCTCCAAAGCCAATGCCGCCATCACCGCGGCGGCGGGCGCGCACGGCGCGGAGACGAGGCGCGGCGCGCCCCCGAGCCAGGCGGCAATGACGCCCATCGCAAAGGCTCCGAGGAGTCCGGAGAGGGCGCCCGCGCCCGCATGGGCGGCGCCCAGCGGTGCCACCACGGCGACACCAAACGCGAGCGAGGCCGGTAGCGCCACAAGCATCGCGGACAAGCCTCCCCAGAAGTCGTTCACGAGCGCCGAACGGGCTTCCGGCATTACCGGCATCATAAGGGGTGGGCAAGATGCATTGGCATCGTTATTGAGGTCAGGGGGCCGGCTACGAAACCGGCCCCCCTGAAACCCCCTGGCCTGCGCCCGGCGAGTCGCATTGACGTTCGAATCGCCTGAGTGAATCAGGCGATTCGAGACTGGAGTCGCGGGGCTCCGGCCAGACTGTCACGCCTCGGGGGGCCACAAGTTCACACATTCGAGCCCACGTCAATTCACGACCTCAACCCGCACTTTCCCTGTCCCCGGTCCGATCAGGCCGATCTGCCTGGCCGCGCCGCGGGAGACATCGATCAGCCGGCCTTTGTGGTTCGGAAAGAGATCGTTGACGCGGACCACCACGCTCTTGCCGGTGGAGAGCAGTGTGACGCGCGCCATCGTCCCACAGGGCCAGGTTCCGTGGGCGGCGGTGAGGGCGTCCTGGTCGAAGCGTTCGCCGCACGCCGTGCGTTTCCCGTCGTAGCCAGGGCCATACCACGATGCGGTGCCTGTGGCCGTCGTTCCGATTTTCACCGGAGGGCGTGTGAGCGGGCTCTTGAGCTTTGGACTAAAGGTGCAGCCCGACGACACCAGCGCGATCACACCGAGGATCGCGAGCATCGACCCGCCGCGCAGGATCCGCCAAGGTGGCGGCTCGTGGCCTGGCGTCTCAAGAGGCGACATGACGTTCAGCGCGCCCGTCTATTCGACGACCTGCCTGACCAGCGGACGCGGAGCCACCGGCTCGGCCGAGACCTCGAAGGCGCCGCTCAAGTGGGCGAGAGCCGCATCGAGTCGCGCCTGCGTGTTGTAGTGAAGGGTGGCCAGAACGTCGCCCTTGTCGACAGGGTCTCCGACCTTGCGCCCGAGTTCGATGCCCACGGCGGGGTCGACCTTCTCCCCGACAGTGTCGCGTCCGGCGCCGAGAAGCATCGAACCTTCTCCCGCCGCGCGGCAGGCGATCCGGTGAAGAAAGCCCTTCTCTTCGGAGCGGATCTCGTGCCGGCCGCTCGCGTGAGGCAGCAGACTGAAGTCGTCGCAAACGCGCGGGTTCCCGCCCTGGGCCTCAATGACCCGGCGGAATAGTTCCAGCCCCGCGCCCGAGGCCAGCGCCCCGCGAATCTTCGACCGTCCTGCCTCGAGGTTTGGCTGAGCCTTCGCGAGCACCAGCATCCAGGCCGCGAGTTCAACCGAGAGGTCGGTCAGATCCTTCGGTCCCTGGCCTCGCAGGGTTTGGATGGACTCTTCGATCTCCAGCGAGTTGCCGATCATGTGGCCGGTCGGCTCGTTCATGTCGGTGATGACGGCGGCGACCCGGGTGCCCATGCCTTTGCCGATGGCCACCATGCGCGAGGCGAGTGCTATCGAATCCTCTTCGCGCTGCATGAAGGCGCCGTCGCCGGTCTTGACGTCGAGAATCAGAGCGTCGATGCCCTCGGCGAGTTTCTTGCCCAGGATCGAGGCCACGATCAACGGCAGCACCGGCACGGTGGCGGTGACGTCGCGCAGGGCGTAGAGCTTCTTGTCCGCGGGGGCGATCTCCAGGGTCTGGCCGATGAACGAAAGCCGATGGGCGCGCAACGTCCGGCGGAACTCATCGAGAGTCAGATCGACCCGAAAGCCGGGGATCGACTCGAGCTTGTCGAGGGTGCCGCCCGAGTGAGCGAGCGCGCGGCCCGAGATCATGGGGACATTGACGCCGCAGGCCGCGGCCAGAGGGGCGAGGACGAGACTCGTCTTATCCCCGACCCCGCCGGTGGAATGTTTGTCCACCTTCGGGCCCTCAAGGTCTTTGAGATCGAGGATTTCGCCCGAGTGAAGCATGGCGCGGGTGAGGTCGGTCGTCTCCTCATCCGACATGCCGCGGAAGTGAACGGCCATGGCGAAAGCCGCCATCTGATAGTCGGGGACGTCGCCCTTGGTGTACCCCGTAATCAGGAAGTCGATCTCCTCCCGGATGAGCCTCTTGCCGTCCCGTTTGCGTTCAAGGATCACGGGAACGCGCAGCGGCTCCAGAGAGCCCGGGCTCACTTCGCCTCGCCTTCCGTCTGCTCCTTCTTCTCGTTGATCCGGCCGAGGGTGGCCCACAGATCGCGCCTCGGTTTGGGCGCGGGGGCCGGAGGCATCAGCGGCATTTGGGGCATGTTCCGCAGAACCTGATCCATCAGGCTTTGTTTCGTCTCCACCTTCTTCGCCGGGCGCTTCGGAATCTTGCCGTGTTTGTAGTCGTGGGTGTTGAAGCAGGTGCGGCACGTGGTCTTGGCGATCTCGCCATTCACAACGCTCGCGATGTCATGCGAGAGAAGCAAATGGCACGAGGTGCAGTAATCGTCTTGAACTTCGCCGAGTCGATACACGGTGGACATAGGTCTTGAGAACGCTCCTGGAAGCGGCAACTTGGGGGAGGGCGCAATCTCGCCCGTGTTGGGCGACCCTCCGATCTGCGGCTCACAAAACGCGGTGGCGAGCCCTCAGTTCCCGTTGAGCCTAGCATCCCGCGGTGAAAGTCGGCCTGCATTCGGCCGACGCTGCCTCCCGGCTGCCTGCGTTGCTCGTGGCCCAAGGCCAGGCTGCGCGCTCGCCCGAGTATTCCCGTTACTCGCGGCTCCTCGGCGCCTTGCCATCCGGGCGCATCGTCGGCCTCGGTGCGACGGCGGACTTTCACCTCGGGATGCGCGCAAACCTCAGCGCCCAGACAAGCCATAGGGCAAACATGACTCCCGTCACGATGGGGTTGGCGGGCTGGTAGAGGCTCGATCCGGAGAGGTCGTTCCAGCGCGTGAGGCCGAAATGAACCATCTGAGCGCCCACGCAGACCGCAGTGAGGCGATGGAACGGATGGCGATACGGCGCGTGGATTGTTGTCGCCAGCACGCGCAGCGAGACGGCCCCGGCGGCCGCCGCGGCGGGCCAGGCGTAGGCGAGCGGGCGTTCGGTGTTGTTGGAGATGACGAGCGTCGCGTAGGTCGCGAGGGTCAGGGAGGTCAGGTCGAGGTTCTCCCGCACGCGCCGGGCGAAGGCACGAGGCTCAGCCAGGGCGAGGCTCAAAAAAACTCCCCACGTTCCGACGGTGAGGACGTACCACTGGTTATCGAAGAGCCGTCGATACCGGAAACCCATGCTGTCGACGATGCCGGACCACCAATCGTCGGGAGTCACGGGCGTAATGACGGCGTGGAGGGTCAGGGAGACGGAGAAGAACGCGACCGCGATAGCCAGCGTGCGGAGCACCGCTTGGTTGATTCCGTGGCGCGAGAGCGTACGGAAGAATGCGAAAGGCAGGACGAGCACGAAACTCTCGCGGACAAAGCCCGCGGCGAACGCGATAAGGATTGCCGCCCGCCACGGAGTGTCGAGTTCGATGGCGAGGATCGCGGCCGCGACCAGGGCCAGGCACAGCGGATCGGACATCCAGTACTGATATTCGAACCACCGGACCGCACCCTGGGTCAGGCCCATCAGAACGATAGCGAGCGCCGCGATCTCGGCGGCGAAGCCGCGCGCGCGCAGAAACAGAAATGTGCAGGCAAGAAACGCGACGAGCGAGACCTGCGTGAGCGCGTAAAACGCCTGGTCGACCGAGAGTCCCCACGCCATGAGCCCGCGGGCGACTCGCGGCGCCGCAACCCGAAAGGCGTACGGCGGATCCTCCGGCTCCTCGGGATTCGTCGCCATGTGGATGTAGTGGCGATGATCGGTTTCCAAAACGGCGCGGGGCCGATGGATGAAGCCAAGCCTCGACGCGACGTACCCGGCGTTCGCCGCGACGATCAGCGCCGACAACGCAAGCGCTATCCCAACGTCGCGAGGGGCGAGGGTCATGCGGGCTGAGCGCAGCTACTTGATGGCGATCGGATTGACGATCGCCTGCACCGCGCCCGTGATGCGCGAGGGCCCAAGCGTGAACAGGAACTCCCAGGCCCGGTCCTTGACCATCTCCTCGGTATCCATGTTCTCCAGGGTGTAGATGCCGTTCCTCGGAAGGAGGATCTGGTGCACCTCGAACATGCCGGCGCCCTTTTCGAACGGAATCACCTCGACGCCCCAGGTGTCGGCGCCGACCATCGCCACCTCCAGCGAGGCGAGGTATTTGGCGCCCTCCACACCGAGCCCTGGCTCAACCGAGCCGTAGCGTTTGTTGTCCTCGCCGATGAGTTTGGTCCAGCCGGTGTAGAAGAGCACCACGTCGCCTTTCTCGATGGATGCAACACCCTGGCGCATCATCGCGCCTTCGATCTCCGCGCGGTTGAACGCGGTGCCTTCCTTGACGATGTCGGTATTGAAATACCCGGCCATGTCGAGCAGCACGCCACGCGTGGCGATGGCCGGCACTTTCTCGATGCCGAGCTTTTTCAGGCCGTCGGTCATCGCGAAGTCGGCGGCCTTGTTGCAGTTGAAATAGAGATTGTCGACGCCGATGTGGCCCAGGCCGTCGAGCTGCGAGCCGATGCCGGCCCAGCCGGAGATGATGTCGTCGTTGTAGGTGGTCCGGGTCGGCCCGAGCGTGCTCCCGGCGGTCTGGCCCGGCTGAACGATGGTGATCGAGAAGGTCCGCGGCGGAAAAGCGGGCGTGTCCTTGTTGGTCTCGATGCCGAGCCGATACGTCTTGCCGCGCGTCACGAGCTTCGACGCGGCGAGCGTCTTGGCCTGGGTGACGTGGTTGAGATTGCCGATCTCGTCGTTCGGCCCGAACCTGGACGCAGTCAGGCAACGCTGCGGCTGAGCCTGGGCAGCGCCTGCGGCGAATACTGCGGCGACGGCGCAGGCGGCGAGCAACCTCGCCGGGCCATGGGGTGCGAGTTTCATGGTTCTCTCCTCGGGGTTTCTAAGGGGGGCCGCGTCTGTTTCTGGCCCCCCTTACCTTCAACGAATATCGGGCCAACATGATGCCGTGAGTTGCCGCTCCCATTCCGCCAGCTCCTCGTCCAGGCCCGGGCGGCCCTGCTGGCCTGCCGCGGCTGCGGCTTCGACCGGCGCGAAGCGTGGGTCGAGGATTCGCTGCACCTGCCGCTGCGAGTCCATCAGATGCATGCGCGTGGCGGCGTCGCCCGCCTTCGTCTTCGCCTGGGCGGCGGTGAGCTCCGTTCCCAGAGACTGAAGCTCTCCGCGGAAGAAGGCTCGCACATCGCCACCAACTGCCAGCCGTCCGTTGAGGCGTTCGTCGAAGAGCTGCAGGTAGGCGCGCTGGAGTCCGCGACGATAGGCGTCCACCGAGACGCTCGGCGCGCCGAGTTCGCGCCATACGCCGTGGCGCACGTCGGCGAGCATGTCGGTCGCCTTGTACGCGGACGCGCCGTCGATAGCCTCCTGCTCCACGAGGCGGTTGATGCGGGTCGTGCCAAGCAGCGAGGTCAGGACGCGCCGCTGCGCGAGGTTGATGCGGTCGAGGGCCCCTTGCGGTTCGATTCGCCGCAGGATTTCGGGCTTGAGCAGGAAAGTCGGCGTCGCGAACACCGAAGCGTTGAGAAAGCGCACGGCTTCGGTCTGGCGCGCGCGCGGTATGGGCGTGAAGCGCACGCCGGACTGCCCGCCGTGCAATTGCTGGCTTGAGAAGCCTCCGACGATGGCGGTGACGTGGTTGCCTTCGGTGGCCCACTGGCCGACGAGGCGGCCGTACAGTTCCGAGAGGTCATCCCAAGGGTCGCCATTGACCTCGGTCGCGGGCAGCAGCATGTCGGCGACGCGCGCGAGATTCTTGTAGCCGAGCGTCGTCGCCTTCACTGCGTCGCCGTCACCCACCGCTTCGGTGAGCTCGCCGGGATCGGAACCAAGCGTGCCATCGGTCGAGAAGCGCAGCCAGGGTGTCTTTTCCTGCGCGCGCGCCCACTCGTCGAGCGTCTTCTTCTCATCGTCCGGGTTCAACGCCCCGGGGACGGGCTTGTAGCCCCACATCGTGGCCCACCGGTCATAGGGACCGATGGTGGGGATCAGGTCCTTCACGGGGATGTTGTCCTCGGGCTGGGCCACGTAGTTGAAGCGCGAATAATCCATGATGCTTGGGGTGTGGCCCATGGTGCGCAACCACTCTTTGTTGCGCAGCTTCTCGAACGGATACGTGGAGCTGCCCTTCATGTTGTGCTGGAAGCCGAGGGTGTGACCCACTTCGTGGGCCACCACGAACTCGACCAGCTCGCCCATCAGATCGTCGGGCAGCGGCAGCTTTTTCGCCCGCGGGTCGAGGGGCCCTGCCTGGGTGAAGTACCAGGCGCGCTGCAGGTTCATGATGTTGTGGTACATCTGAATGTCCGACTCCAGGATTTCACCGGTGCGCGGGTCGTGCACGTGTGGGCCCGACGCGTTCTCGATGGTGGAGGGCAGCCAGCGGACCACCGAATAACGCGCGTCCTCCGGGCTCCAGTCGGGATCCTGCTCCTTGCTCGGCGCATCCTTCGCCACGATCGCGTTCTTGAAGCCCGCCTCCTCGAACGCCGGCTGCCATTTCTCGATGCCTCGCTTCACGTAGGGGACGAGCCAGGCCGGAGTCGAAGGGTCCACGTAGTACGCGATCGGCTTGACCGGCTCGGAGAGCGCCAGCTGCGGGTCTTTCTTGTCGAGGCGCCAGCGCGTGATGTAGCGGCGCTCGGGCACGCGGTGCTCGCCCCGGCTGAAGTCCTGCTGGCCCACCGAGAAGTAGCCGACTCGTTCGTCGAGCACGCGCGGCTGCATCGGCTGGTCCGGTAGTTTCACCATGCTGTAGTGGAGGACGACCGTGCCACTGTTGCCGCGCATGGCCTGGCCGCCGAAAGGCGAGGGCGGCGGCTGGGGCGTGGCGCCCGGCGCCTCCGCGGGAACGGTGTAGGTGTGGGTCGCCTCCACTTCGATATTGCCCGGGAAGGAGACGATGCGGTCCAGGAAGGAACGGCTCGCATCGAAGCCGCGCGCGCGTAACCGCGTGCGGGCGGAGAGTTCCGCCACTTCGGTGGTGAAGAGGCGCGTGACCTCGATGACCGGGGATTCATCCTTGGCGAAGGCCTCGATGTTGAACGCCATCAGGATCGGCGAGGTGTTCGCGGCCTCGACCGCGTTTGAGATCGGCAGTTTCGGGTCGGCGACCATGTCGTAGAGAACGCCACGCAGAAGCACGCGGTTGTCGCGCCGTTCGAAGCGCACCACGCGGTTGCCGAGCGCCTGTCCGCCGTAGCCGACGCCGAGCGAAGTCTTCGCGATCTGCGAGACCCACAACATCTCCTTACCGAGCATGGCCACCGGAATCTCGTAGTAGTACTTCTCCTTGATGCGGTGCACCTTGAACAGGCCCTCGTCGGTGACCGCGTCCTTGGTGATCACCTTGTCGTAAGGCTTCGGCTCCGCCGCCGGCTGGGGCCTTCCGCCCTGGGGAGCCTCCGCGCCACCGCCAGCCGGTCGCTCGGCCTGCGGATCCTGGGGTGGCTGCGGTTCGTCGGCAGGCGCCCGCTCGGAGGCCGGACCACCGGCGCGCGGAGATGTCCCGGGCGCCCCGGTCGGTTTCGCCGGAGGCCGGGCGGGCATGGCCGCGGTCGGCCTGGCCCCGGAAACGACCGGAGGGGCGGGGGCCACGGGTTGGGTCTTCGCGGTCCCGGCGGCGCTCGCGCAGCCGGCGAAAGTGGCGATTAGAAGGAGGGGCAGAGCTTTCATGATCGATCCCTCGTTTGGGCTTCAGCGGCGCCAGGGTCGGGGCCGCTATGGATGTCCCGGGAGTTTACGCCCACGAAAGAGGCGTTAGTTGGGTCGGCAGTGGGCACGGGGCCGATGACCGTGACGTACGACTTCCCCAGCTTCTTCCTTGTGGACCGCACGGGCTCCAACGAGCTTCAAAGCGCGGACAATTCGCCGGGCTCGTAGCGTTTGACCTTGATCTTGCTTTCACGCTGCCGCGCCCGGGCGAGGTCGAAAGCCACCTGCAAACGCAGCCAGTGGTCGGCGTTCGACCACCCGGCCTTTTCAAGCCGGATAGCCATCTCAGGCGAAATCCCGGCCTGACCGTTGATGACGCGCGAAAGCGTGTGCCGGGCTACGCCCAGCACTCTGGCTCCCTCCGTCACGCTGAGCTGGAGGGGTTCGAAACAAGCATCCTTGATCGAGTGGCCGGGATGCGGCGGGTTTTTCATGGGCATGGGTCGTTTCCTCTTCCTAGTGATAGTCCGCTAAATCAACATCAAGCGCATCTCCGTCCGCGAAGCGGAACACGATCCGCCAATTCCCTGAGATCGTTACGCTCCAATGCCCCTTTAATCTACCTTTCAAGGGATGGAGCCGATACCCAGGAAAATCCACATCCGAAGGCTTGGCCGCACTGTCGAGGTGCGCCAGTACGTCCCGGACTCGCCTTAGCTGATCGGCCCGCACGCCGCTTGCGTCTTCGCGCTCATACAGGCGTCTAAGGCCACGATGCCGAAACGACTTGATCACCTTCCAACCGTACACTGTATCGGTACGCATATCAACAGGAGGCGTAGTTAGGGAGCGGCCGGGGAAAGAGGTTCAGGAGACGTGATCGCGACAATCCCGACCGTTCGTTGCAACCGCATGAGGACGTCGCTGCAGGTCCATGAGGGCCCGATCGACCAGGGTTGGGGCAACGCGCGAGCTACGTCGCCGAGCCGGACGGCAACACCCTGCGGTTCACTCAGACCTAGCCTATTATACGCTTGCCCCGCGCGAGGGCTGTCTCATGAGGAGGAGAGTCATGCGTGACGAGGTTCCTGGAATCCGGCGCCAACCCTTCTTCATCGCCATTCTATCGGTCCTCCTGTTCGCGGCCGGGGGCTCGGTCGAAGCGCAGTCGCAACCCTCGTGGCAGATCGGACTGGGGGGTCTGATCGGCCGTCCTCAGGGTTCCTTGAGAGACACTGTCGGAGACAACGCGTTCGGAGCGGCGCTGTCAGCCGCGTATCGACTCAAACGAATCCCTTTGCTGCTTGGAATCGACTTCGGCACCGTTGACTACCAGACCCTGAAAGTGCCGGCCTCTCCCCTTGTTTCCGCGGAGACGAGCGCCAGTATCGACCTCGTGCATTTCCTGGCCCGGGTTCAATCCGGCCATGGAGTGGTCCGTCCTTACCTTGATGTCCTGCTTGGCCAAAGCCACCCGAACGTCAAGACCAACATCCTCCAGTTCGCGACGGGCTTGCCGGAGACCTCCATCACCAAGCAGTTCGGCGACACAGGGTTCTCCTATGGCGGGGGTGCGGGTCTGATGCTCCGGGTCTACGATGGCTCCCACAAGGCCAGGGGCCTCCGCGCCGTCTCGGCGGATCTTCAGATGCGCTATCTCTCGGGATCAGAGGCCGAGTACGTCAGGCGAGGCTCGTTGCGCCTTGAGGCAGGCCGCGTGGCGTTCGACACGGCGATCACCCGCCACAAGTTGCTCAACTTCGGGATCGGTGTTGTCTTCGACTTCTGACTGGATTCCGTGCGGCGAACCGGCCTGCTCAGGGCTATCGACTCGACCGGGCGGGACCATCGGACCCGGTGAACCAGCCCGCGGATGGGGCGGGAAGCTCCCCCTGGAGTCAGTCACGGTGGTGCGGAGGACGTCGTCGGACATGCGGCTCAATCCCCCCACCTGCACGCGGTCGTGGCCCAAGGACTTCCTGCAACGAGTCA
>JANLWV010000131.1:0-15539 GCA_031364765.1 Vicinamibacteria bacterium | reverse complement strand
CAGTAGTTTAGCAGGGCGGCGATGGCCACGAAGGAGATGAGCATGGCCCCCACGTTGATGGCGAGATTCCAGCCCACCGTGGTTCCGTTCGAGACCGCGTCGAGGATGTTCGCGTCCTGCACCTTGACGTCCATCTTCACGTCGCCGCGGGTGAGCGGCTCTTCAGTCTCCGGCACCAGAACCTTCGCGAAGATGAAGGCCGCGGGCGCCGACAGAAGGGACGCGGTAATCAGGTGGCCGGCGATCTCTGGAAAATACCCCTGGAGCATCATCACGTAGGCGCCGAGGACGCCTCCCGCGGTGTTCGAGAAGCCGCCGACCATGATGGCCATCAACTCGGAGCGCGTCATTTTCTCGATATAGGGCGCCACCACCAGCGGGGCCTCGGTCTGTCCGACAAAGATGTTGGCCGAGTTCGAAAGCGACTCGGCGCCCGAGACGTTCATGGTCTTGGCCATGACCTTCGCGAAGAGGACCACGACCTTCTGCATGATCCCGAGGTAGTAGAGGATGGAGAGCAGGGCGGAGAAGAAGATGATGGTGGGCAGGACCTGGAAGGCGAACGAGAAGCCGGGCAC
This sequence comes from Vicinamibacteria bacterium, assembly GCA_031364765.1. Taxonomy (GTDB): domain Bacteria; phylum Acidobacteriota; class Vicinamibacteria; order Fen-336; family JAGNNV01; genus JAGNNV01. Next base: position 14,961 of record JANLWV010000131.1, on the reverse strand, counting down.
GGTCCCGGTGTTCACCATGGCCTGCACCGCGGGATCGTTCGACTCGCGTCCCACCCTGGTCAGAAAATCCTGAAGCGAGCCGCTGCCCACGCTGCCGAACGAGGCGAAGATGAACTTCGCTCCCTCGGTGCTGAAGGAGAGCAGGGCGGTGAAGATCTCATTGAGCTTCTGAAAGACTCTCTTCCCCGGCTCCCACGAGAGGACCAGGTAGCCGAAGGAAAGCTGCAGGGCCAGACCCCACGCCACCACCCGGGTGGGAAATCGCTTGCGGTTCTCGGAGAACAGCCAGGCGACGCCGATCAAGACGAACATGCCGCCGAACGAAATGAGATTCTGCACGCGGGCTCCTTTGGAGAGAGTCGGGGATGACGTCTTTCCGGTGGGAGCGAGCATAACGCGGGGTTTTGGCCCGATGGCGCACTATCATTGATGGCTCATGACTTCCTCACTCAACGAGGCGGCGGCCGAAACGGCGCGCCGTCCGTCGCGCCAGGCCGATGAGGCCATCGCGGTCATCCGCAGATCGGTCCTGGGCCCGGACCCGCTCGCCCCCCGGGTCGGCGTCGTCCTCGGTTCGGGCCTCGCGGCGTTCGGAGACGCGATCGAAAATGCCACCCGCATTCCCTATGCCGAAATCCCCCACTTCCCACGGCCAACCGCCGAGGGGCACAAGGGCGAGCTGGTTCTGGGCGAGGTGTCGGGCGTCCCCGTCGCCGTGATGTCGGGCCGGGTGCACTTCTACGAGGGATATTCGGAACAGCAGGTGGTCTACCCCGTGCGCGTCCTCGGTCGTCTGGGTGTCTCAACCCTCGTTCTCACGAATGCGGCGGGAGCGGTGAACCGATCCTACCGGCCCGGCGACTTCATGGTCCTGAATGATCATTTGAACCTCACCGGGCGCAATCCGCTTCTCGGTCCGAACGATCCCGAACTCGGCCCGCGTTTCCCCGACCTGTCGCAACCGTACGATCGCGCGCTGCGTGGCAAGACTCTGACCGCCTTTCGTTCGGCTCAGGCCACCGTCCACGAAGGCGTTTATGTCGGCCTTCTTGGTCCCAGCTACGAAACGCCGGCGGAGATCCGTATGTTCAGGCAGATGGGCGCGGACGCGGTCGGCATGTCGACCGTCCTTGAAACCATCGCGGCCCGGCACATGGGCTTGAAGGTGATCGGCATCTCGTGCCTGACCAACGCCGCCTCCGACGGCGGACAGGACACCCTGTCGCACGATTCGGTTCTTGAAGAGGGCCGGAAGGCAGAAGGCACGTTCGTGGCGGCCCTGAAGGCGACGGTGGGCTTGATTCCATGAAATCGACCAGAAGCGCCGCGCCGCCGTTCGCGGGACTTTCCGACTACGCCCGGGATGCCCGCAAGCTCGCGATGGCGCCTTTCTCCAACTTCAAGGTGGGCGCGGCTCTCCTCACCGGGGAGGGCGAGATCATCACCGGCTGCAACATCGAGAGCGCGACCTACGGCCTGACCCTGTGCGCCGAGCGGATCGCGGTCTTCAAGGCGGTCTCCGAGGGATTCAAGAAGTTCTCGGCCATCGCGGTGGTGGCGGACTCCCACAGCGTGACGCCGCCGTGCGGGGCGTGTCGCCAGGTGCTTTGGGAACTGTGTGGCAACATCTGGGTGCACATCGCCGATCTCAGGGGCCACAAGAAAACCATGCGCCTTTCGACCCTTCTGCCCGAACCCTTCGACAAGCGTTTTTTGTAGCGTTGTCATGACGGCCACCCCCATCGACTCCGGCGCTTCGTACATCGAGAGCCTCCGGGGCCGAAACCTCCGGGTTTTCTTCATGGGCGAACGGGTGAGCGAGCCGGTGGATCACCCGGTGATCCGGCCCTCCATCAACGCGGTCGCCCGCACCTACGATCTCGCCAATGAGGACCCTGAACTGGCCACCGCGTACTCGTCGCTCATCGGCCGGAGGGTGAATCGCTTTCTGCACGTCACCGAGAGCGTCGGCGACGTGGTCATGCAGAACAAGATGCAGCGCCGCCTCGGTCAGCTCACGGGCACTTGTTTCCAGCGCTGCGTGGGCATGGACGCTTTTAATGCCCTTTACTCCGTCACCTTCGATCTCGATACCAGGCTCGGCACGCCGTATCACCATCGCCTCAAGGCTTTTCTGGCCACCTGCCAGGACCAGAACCTCGTAGTGGGCGGGGCCATGACCGACCCCAAGGGCGACCGCAGCAAGGGCCCGAGCGCTCAGGACGATCCCGATCTCTTCACCCATGTGGTCGAGCGGCGGCCCGATGGCGTCGTCATTCGCGGCGCCAAGGCGCATCAGACCGGCTGTGTGAACTCGCACTGGATCGTGGTCATGCCCACCCTGCGTCTTCAGGAGGCCGACCGCGACTACGCGATCGTTGCCGCCATCCCGGTGACCGACCCGGGCCTCACCTTCATCTACGGCCGGCAGTCGTGCGACACGCGGGCGCTCGAGGGCTCCGACATCGATCAGGGCAATGCGAAGTACGCAGGCCAGGAGGCGCTCATTGTCATCGACGATGTGTTTGTGCCCTGGGACCGGGTGTTCATGAATGGTGAAGTGGAGTTCGCGGCGCCCTTGGTGGACGCCTTCACCACCTATCACCGCCGCAGCTACGTCTGCAAAACCGGGGTGGGCGATGTGCTGATCGGCGCCGCCGCGGCGATTGCGGAAATGAACGGCGTCGCGAAGGCCTCGCACGTGCGCGACAAGCTGGTCGAGATGGCGCACCTGAACGAGACGATCTACGGCGCGGGCATTGCGGCGTCTCACGAGTCGCATCGCACCCCGGCCGGCAACTTCATCAACGACGACGTCCTGGCCAACGTCTGCAAGCACAACGTCACCCGTTTTCCATTCGAACTGGCCCGGCTCGCCCAGGATCTCGCGGGCGGCCTGGTGACCACGCTGCCTTCACAACGCGACTTCGCCAGCGCCGAAACCGGCCCCATCCTGAAGCGACTCCTCCGCGGTCGATCGCCGCACGACACCGAAGCTCGGGTGCGCATGCTGCGGCTGATCGAGAACATGACCATGGGCCGCAATGCGGTCGGGTATCTCACCGAGTCATTACACGGTGCAGGGAGCCCGCAAGCTCAGCGAATTCAGATCGAACGGGCTCTCAAGCTCGAGGAGAAGAAGGGCTTCGCGAAGGCTCTGGCCGGCGTGGAGGAATGACCAGATGACGATGCGGCATACCACGAAGACGGGTCCCGTCCGCGCCAGGATCCTCCCCCACTCTCACTGGTCGAGGCTGCTGACCGAGTCGCGCAACCCACGTTCCCTCAACCTGGATCGCATGGCGACCGAGAAGATCGTGACCCTGCTCCTCGACGAGGATCGCCTCGCCCTCATCGAAGCGAAGAAGAAGGCCCGCGATGTCGCTTCCGCGGCGCGTCTGGTGGCGAACGCCTTCTCGGCGGGCGGTCGAACCATCTTTTTAGGCGCGGGGACAAGCGGCCGGCTTGGGGTGCTCGAAGCGGCCGAGTGCCCGCCCACTTTCGGAACCAGGCCCGAGATGATCCTGGGGGTCATGGCGGGCGGCGAGGACGCGGTGTTCCGCGCCAAGGAAGGGTCGGAGGATCGCGTCGACCACGGCGAACAGGCGGTCGCAAAAGTCACCTCGAAGGATGTCGTCATTGGAATCTCCGCCAGCTCCGTCACCCCGTTTGTGCGCGCCGCCCTCAAGAAGGCGCGCGCCCGTCGCGCGAAGACCGTGCTCGTGACCTGCGCGCCCCAGGCGAGACTCTCGAAGTTCGCCGATGTGGTGATCGCCATACGCACGGGACCGGAAGTGCTGACGGGCTCGACGAGACTCAAAGCGGGCTCGGCCACGAAGGCCGTGCTCAACGCGATCACCACCGCCGCGATGGTCCGCGTGGGCAAGGCCTACACGAACTTCATGGTCGACCTGAAGCAGACGTCGAAGAAGCTCGAGGACCGGGCCCGTCGCATGGTGGCCAACGCGGCTTGCGTCGATCTCGCCGAGGCGGATCGCCTGGTCCGGGCCGCGGATAACGAAGTGAAGACCGCGATTGTGATGGGTCTGCTGCATCTCGACGCGCCCACGGCCCGGAAGAGGCTCGAGGCCGGCGGTGGTCACGTGCGCAAGGCCTTGAACGGCGCACGCCGGTCAAAACGAAGATAGGGCGGCCACCCTTCGACAGACTCGGGGCGCCGCAAGGGGCCAAACCTACTTGCTCCGGCCGAAGTGGTAGGTGACGGAGAGCCAGGGGACGGGAAAGCCCTCGTCGATGATTTCGCCGATCAGGATCACGCCCACGTCGGCCGACAGGCGATCGCCGAGGAAACGCAGGCCGAGCGCGAAGGGTTGGTCCTTGAGCTTGAAGTCGTCGTGCAGGATCAGCCAGTTCTCGGAGACGAAGGCGATCCGACGCGACAACCGTGCCGTTCCCCCGAACATGACGATGGGAGTATGCGAGACACGCTGCCGCCTCTCATACACGAGCCTGCCATTGACGAACCGTCCCACCGAATCGTATTCGGTCGTCCGGGCGACACCTCCGCCGACGGTCAGGCTCTTGTCGGATTTGCCGAAGGTGGCCATGACAAAGCCCACGCCGAGACCCGTCTCGTCGTCGCTGTCCCCGCCACCGGCATAGAGAAACCCGGCGGAAGCCGCGACGCGCTCGGAAAACTGCTTGCCGAATCGGGGCGCCACGTAGAACAGTTGTTCGCTCAGCCCCGCACCGGGCACGACCGTCACCCCCGCCCCGATGCTGAGATTGTCGGTGATGCCATAGGCCACACCGGGAAACAAAACATAGTGATCGGAAAAGTAGCCCTCGCCTTTGCCCAGGGGCCTTCCGGTGGGCGAGAAAAGGAGGCGGGTGTAGTTTGAATCCGACGGCCGCGAAGCGCCTTCTCCGCTCCCGCCGCCCTGGTCGATCCGGTCGACCGAAGTCCGGGGAATCTCCATGCCGAGGCCGCCCACGGTCACGATCTTCAGCCTCTCGTCGTCCTGGTCGATGATGCGGGCGAGCAGCGTGCTCCCGTCCTTCATCCGGATGGTCACGACGTCGGCGGTGATTCCCGCGGGGGAGGGTGACGCCTGAGCGGGGGGCGTCGCCGGCGCGTGCGCGGCGGTGGCCGCGAGAGGCAGGGAGACGAGAACGGCGGCGATCAGGGCATTCAAGGGCTTCATGGGTCCTCCTTCAGGAACAATCGCAGTCTCCCGCCCGCAGGTCCCCCCCGTCCCTAACAAAACCCTGAATTGATCCAAAAAAAGTCCAAAGAGCCCACGGGCGAAGCTCAGGCGACTCCGCCCTCGGGTCGCCTGATCAGGCGCATTCGTTGCCGACGAGGCTGGGCGGTGAAGACGGGAGGCCCGCGAGGCCTCCTATGCTCGTCTCGCGGTAGGCCTCGTGGAGATCGGCGCCGGTCTTCTTCATCGCTTCGATGACCTCATCGAACGAGATGTGGTGCTCTCCATCCGAAAGCATGGAGAACTCGGCGGAATGGACGGCGCGGTCGGCGGCGACCGCGTTCCGCTCGATGCACGGTATCTGGACCAGCCCCGCCACCGGGTCGCAAGTGAGGCCGAGGTGATGCTCCATCCCGACTTCGGCCGCGTACTCGATCTGTTCGTTCGTCCCGCCCATGAGCTGGGCCGCCGCTCCCGCCGCCATGGCGCAGGCCGCACCCACTTCGCCCTGACAGCCGACCGCCGCGCCCGAAATGCTCGCGTTCGTCTTGATGAGATTGCCGATGAGGCCCGCGGTGGCGAGGGCGCGAAGGATGGCGTTTTCGTTCGACGGCAGGGTCTCGCGCAGATAACGCATGACCGCCGGCAGAACGCCCGATCCGCCGCAGGTGGGTGCGGTGACCACCACGCCGCCCGCCGCGTTCTCTTCACTGACCGCGAGACCGTAGGCCGACAATGTGCCCGTGCGCGCCAGCAGCCCGCCTCGCGAGAGAGCCCGCGCGTGGTAGCTCCGCGCTTTCCGTGGCAGTTTGATGATCCCGGGCAGGATGCCGCTGCCTTGAAGACCGCGGTCGATGGCCGCCTCCATGGCAGCGTGGATCTCACCGAGGAACTTCCAGATGCCTGGACCCTCGCGCTCCTCCACGTACTGCCAGATCTCGAGCCGGCGCTCGCGGCTGTGCCGAAGGATGTCGGTCATCTTCGAAAGCTCGTAGGCGCCGCGCGGCGTCCAGTCTTCGGTGTCGTGTTCGCGAATGGCGCCGCCACCCACCGAGTAGACCTTCCACGACACCGAGGCGACGCCCGCGGCATCAAGGGCTTCGAACAGCATCCCGTTCGGATGGCGCGGCAGCCGCTCGCGCAGATTGAAAAGAATCTCGTGCGGTCTCGCACCAAAGGCATCGGCAAGGACGCGGTCGGTGAGGTGACCCTTGCCCGTCGCGGCGAGCGACCCGTACAGCGTGACCCGGTACCGAAAAGCGCCGTCGTGGCGCCTGAGGAAGACGTCGGCGGCCCGGCGCGGTCCCATCGAGTGGGATGAGGAGGGGCCGTTGCCGATCCGAAACAGTTCGCGAATCGATTCCATGCTTCCTTGGTTGGCTAGGCCTGCGCGAGAAGGGACCGCACCATCGCGGCGTAGACATCGACCGCTTCGAGGAGGTCGCTCTTGAGTATGAACTCATGGGAGGTGTGGGCGTCGTGAATGGAACCGGGGCCAAAGAGAATCGGCTGGCCCCAGGCCTGCAGATACGGTATGTCGGTGCCAAACCGGACGACGATCTCGCCCCGGCCGAACCCCGGCACGACCTTCAGGTGGATGGGCTCGCTGAAAGACCCCACTTCAATTGCGGCGCGGTCGCCCGCGATTCTCGTGACCGTGGCATGGACGTCCGCCCACGGAGTGACGGTTCGAAACATCACTTCCGCGGCGGCGTCCTTGGGGATGATGTTCGCCCTGAGGCCGGCGCGCAGCGTTCCGATGTTCATGGTGGTTGGACCGAGCACCGGATCCTCCGGCCAGGGCGTCGCTCGCAACTCGGACAAGACGTCGAGCAGCTTGAGCACCGCCGACTCGCCGAGCTCGGGATACGCCGCGTGAGCGGCTCGGCCCGAGGAATTCAGGGTGATCCGCAGAACGCCCTTCCCCGCCACCGCCTGCTTGAAGTCGGTGGGCTCGGCATTGATGATGAAACGATTGCGGCCCGGGCAGCCATTGGCCACCTTGGCGCCATCGCCGCCTTCCTCTTCGCCCACCAGAAAGAGGAGGCCGAAGTCGGTGCAACCCTCGCGGCGCAACTTCAAGGCCGCGAAGATCTGTGCGGCGATGAGTCCCTTGGCGTCGCAGGCGCCACGACCCTGGACCCGGTCGCCCGCGTCCTTCGCGGGAAGGTGGGGCGGCACGCAGTCCATATGAGTGGAGAGCGTCACCCGCGGATCGCCGACACGGGCAAGCACGTTGAACCGCCCCGCCGACACGGTCTGCCGTTCGACCGCAAAGCCTTCGGCCTCAAGCGTCGAAGCAAGGGCCTCGCCGACCGGCCCTTCCTCCCACGTCGTCGACGGGACGTCGATGAGAGCAAGAAGGAGCGAGACCGGGTCGGTGAGGGGCAGAGCCACAGCCTTGGAAGCCTACCGTAACCGCTAAGATCGAATCGCTTGAATATCCGTGGTGTGGCCTCCGTCTCCGCTCGCCAGACCGCGGCCCGCCGCACTGGAAGAGCCGGGTGCTCCGCCTTCAGGCACTGGGCGACGAGGAGGAGAGATCAGGGAGCCAAGGTTACGGGGGAGACGAAGCAGCGTAGCCCCGGCCACGGACAGCGCGGGGCAACCCGCGGGGCGGCGCAGCCTGCGCGGCGGGCGGGATCGAGGTGACGAAGCACTCTGAGGAGCGCAACCCGCGAGCCCGCCAGGGGCGCGATTCGGGCTCCGGGCGCCTGTCGAGAGCCTCCAGGCCAACCGCGCCGCGATGGACTTGACGGGCAACCCGCTTGTTTCATCTACAATCCCATTCGAGGATGCGCGCCTCGCCAACGCCGGCCGCCAAACCGTCGAGACTCTTCAGGTCGTCGAGCCATTGCTTCGACTTCTCAACAGAAGTGCCGGTCTTCACGAGTACGGTCCGCCCGCTTCCAATGTCCCAGTACTCCGTCACGAGCATGCCGACACCGGAACCTGGGCGGGTGATCTTCAGTTGCGGCTTCGGCGGCGGCTGGCTCGCCACAGCCTGGCCGTCTGCAATGAAAGCCGCCAGCAGTATTGCCGCTCTGGTGCTCTTCCGGTTCGCCATGTCGCCTCCAGTGGCTCAGACTCAGTGAAGAGCCCCGAGATCGAGCAGCATGAGATCACCCCAGTCGTTGGCCACCCAGGCGAGGCGGCGTCCGTCCGAACTGAAACGAGCCATGCCGATGCCATACTTGCGGACAACGCCAGTTTTCAATTCCAGACCGGACTGGAGGTCCCACATTCTCAATTGGCCTCGGTTGTCAGCCTTGGGATACTTTCCCCATCTTTCGGAAGTGGCGACGCTCAACCAGCGACCATCGCTTGAGATGTCCAGGTCATTGACCATCTCAGGAGCGACAGAGAGCGCTTTGACGACCTCTCCCGATGCCGCGTCGCGGAACGTGATCTCGCTCGACTCGCCGGCCGTGACAATGTTCTTGCCATCGGGCGTAAAACGAGCCGCCAGAATCCGGCCATTGACTGTTGGCCACTTCGAGACCTCCTTCCCGGACTGAAGGTCCCAGACGCGGACAGGATCGGCGGAGCCACCCCCAGCCACCATAAGACGGCCATCGGGACTGAAGGCCACGTCTTTGATCGGGAAGGTCCCGACGGTCTTTGGGAGCAGATCGTGAAGCATCTGACCCGACTCGATGTCGTAGACCACGATCCCCTGTCCTACCGGCTTCCCCCAGTACAGCCCGGTCGCCGCGGCAACCCGCTTTCCGTCCGGACTGAACACCAGTTTCTGGATTGGAAATGTGCTGGAAGGAAGGGTCTTCAGCACGGTCCCAGCAGCGAGGTCGCCGACGCTGACCGTGTTCTTTTCGTCGTCTACGGCGAAGAGTCGGCCATCGGGGGACAGGGCCACCATGCCCTTCCCCCGCTTGAACTTGCCGAAGGAGCGGGCTGAGCCCGGCCCATCCAGGTACTGCACCTTGATCTCGGCCCACAAATCGCGGTGCTCGCCTATCACGAGCGACTTGTTGTCGGGAGCGAAGACGAACGAACCGACAAAACTGAAAATACCTCCGCGAACCTTTCGGGACTGGGGAAGATTCTGCGCGAGGCCGTCTGTCAGAAACACGAAAGCGATGACACTAGAGAGCAGCCATCGACGCATCGAACTCCTCCTGCGGGCCACGCTATCGTTCCGGGTGGGGAAGCGGCCAAGGAAAGTATACGGCTGTCAACGGCTCCGCAGACGCCGGGGGTGGACGACCCCGGCACCCTGAGGGCTCCACCCGAGGACCGCACTCCACCGCAGTAACGCCAGGGTCTCAGAGCACCGTGCTCACGTTACCCACCTTTCCCGTATCGCCTTCGTGCCGCACGCATCACACGCGAGCCATTGCGTCGACCCGTGACCGAGGCGTCCGACCACCTTCGCCCTGGTTCCGGAATAGTCCATCGCCGCAATAACCCAGTTGTCGCCGAACTGGCGGCGATATTCCTCTTTCACGGCGTAGTCGAGATAGATCGTTGAGCCAAGCAGGTCGGCGGTGTCGATGACATATCCGTCTCCGCCCTGCACACTAAGGCCGCAGAACTGACATGATTCCGGGCGTCTCACGGGCTCAGCCCACCACGCAATCGCTCTCTCACGGAGGACCAGGGGCACGTTCCATAGAACGAACGTAACGCAGGCGGGAGTTCGGTAAGTGAGTTCCATAATCGCCGGTCTGAGGACGGTCGCCTGGTACCGGTCGGCGCGTCGCCCGAGGCCAAAAATTCCTCTACTCCCGGGCGATGTCAGTATCAGGGCGTCCACCACTGCCTCAATGCCAAAGGGCTTCCCGGCTTGTGCCACGGCCTTTTCACGCGCTCCGGCAACGTCGAATGAGTCTACGAGCACCATTGTGCGCTCGGGACTGAAGAGCTCGTGTCTTTTCAGCACGATCGCGCCAGCGGGTACCCGCTTCTCTGCCTTTGCGCTGGCCTCGGCGATCGTCGCACCTGTTTCCATGATGGCCTTTGCGCGTTCGTCGGCGTGAATCGTCTCGGAATGAATCGAGAATCGAAGCGGGGTTTCGGCACGGACTTTGTCACGGGCCTCTTGGACGGTCCTGGCTTCAACCTTGATTGTGCGAATGGCCTCGCGGCGCGTGGACGCACTCATGGACGTTTCGAGCACCTTCATTCGGTCCACTGCTAGCCGCCCGCGTCGTTTATGGCTTCTGCCAGGACTCGACCTAACTCAACATCAACGTCCCGTGCGGCTCTGGCCTTCAGAGCGTGCAGGGCGACAGGCCCGCCGATTCGTCCCAGGACTTCGGCCGAGCGCTTCTGGTGGCCCCATTTCTCGTGATCCAGTTCCTCGACATAGGCCTGCGCGATCCTGTCCTGAACGGGCTCCAGGTCTGCGCACCTCACCGCTGTGCGAAGCGTGTCGATCAGGCTCAAAACCTCGCCGGGATTCATCGCCTCGAGTCCCGCCGAGACGTGGCGGACAAGTTCCGCGCCGCGACCAGCGTTGGCGATGGCGGCGAACACCTCCTCGTCGATCAGCCTTTGAGGCGGCAGACCGAGGAGTGCGTCGATCGCAGCGGGTGACGCAATTCCGGCGAGCGCGTCGACTGCCGCTTGGCTCCTGGACCCTGAGCCGAGCTTGGCCAGCCGGTCGAGCGTTGCCACCGCGTCCCCAGGACGGAGGATCGCAATGGCCTTGATCGCGGCTTCGCTGATCGCCTCATCAGGATCCGCGACGGCCTCAAGGATCAGTTCGGCGGCCGTGGGCTCGACCCGCTGGCAGAGCGCCAAGAGTGCTGGCCGCGCCACAAAGGGGGGCGTCTTCTTCTCGACGAGCGCGATGAGCCGCTCCGCGGGAAGCCTCGCGAGGATCGCGGTCATCGTAGCCCGGGCCCGGCGGCCAGAGCCATCATCCCTCTCGCCCATGCCCTCGAGCGCATGGATCGCGGTCTCCGTTCCAATCGCCCCCAGTTTCTCGAAAATCACAGGTAGCGCGTGGCTCGCTCGCCCCACGGTCGCGACTTCGAGCAACTCGTCCTCTGTAGCCAGTTCACACAAGACTGCCCCGACCCGGTCCATCCCCATCTGGATCGGCACGAACCGCTGGATTGATGAGAAGTGTGCGAGCGGCGCGTCCGACGCGGATGAGCCCAAGCGCAGGCTCTCCGGGGACGAGAACGCCTTGCCCTTCAGCAACTTCATCAGAAGAGGCTTGTTCCGGTTCTGTGCGGCGAGGCGCACGAGAAGGCCTATGAGATCGTCGTTGTAAAGTCCGGCGGTCGCGTGACGATCGTAGTACGGCTCGAACGCGTTGGACCCGCCCAACAAGATGAGGGCCTCCATCGTGGCTGAGTTCTTCCAACTGCTCGACGACGGAGAAATTTCATCCAGCATGGTCCGCAGCCGTGCGAGCGTCTCCCCCTCGCGCGCCTTCCGTAGCGCCTCCAACGCCGCCTGATTGTGGTGGCGGTGGCTCGGCTCTATGGTCATCTCAATGAGGGCCTCGAACGCACCTCTGGCGACGACAGGGTCGCGATCGTCGAGGGCCAGAGCGAGTGCGGCGACGTCCCCGCTCTCCTTCAACTTCGCGGGATCAGGTTTCCCGAAGCCGAACAGACGCATATCTACCTTGACCCTCGATCAGCGCGAATCGACATACTTCGTCACGTTTCCCTTCTCGACCTGAAAGCTCTTGCCGCCACAGCGATAGATGGTCGAGACGTCCGTTCCCTGGGCGAGAACGAACCCCGTTGCCTCCATGAAGCGGCCGCAGGCCAGGGTCGCCAACTCCTCGGTCATTCCGATGGCGACGTTGCCTCCCTATGAGTTGCCAAACAGCGGGCTTGAAGCCATGACGTCCCTTGCGCGGGTCGTCATGGTGAAAGCGGTAGGAGTAGGGCCGGGTCGCGACGCCGTATGAGTTGGGGAGATGGAACCGCTCGTCCACCATGTCATAGCCCTCCGAACCATCGAGCCACCCCTCGGTGCCCTCGCCGGTCTTCACACGCACCATGACGTGTTGGAGATGCGTGCCGGGTTCAGCGCCTGTGACCGTGACGCGCTCCAGGTTAGTGAGCGCGATCCGTTCGCCGCCCTTGCCGAGCGCCTGACACTCGAAGTCGAGTGGCGCAATCGTCTGCGTTCCCTTCGACCAGAGGGGTTGGCCGGCCGTGTCCAGCTCGGCCTGGAAACCGATTCCATGGTCGTCACCGGCGACGATGCGCTCCACTGGCACGTCGAGGTCGATAACGATGCGGGTCTCTGGCTGGGTTGCCACCTCGGCGATGGTTCCGCTCCGCCCCGCGCAGCGGTCGGCGGCAATTCTCTTGCCTGGACTGTTCTCCTTCCAGAACAAAGAAGGGCCTTCGTTCTTGCCACCCGTGCACCACGACGGCTGGTTGGAGAGAATCGTCACCCTTTGGCTCTTCCAGCCCGCCAGTCGCTCGGCTACCGTTGGCGCGGGCTTCGGCTGGGCGGGCGCCGCCACGGTGTTGAAGATTACGGCGGAGAACACTGCCGCGCTCGCGATGGTTGTGCGCATCGCTACCTCCTTAGTTGAGGGAGTTGCTTTCGATGCTACTCCCCGTGCGGCAAGGGGCGCAAACTCATGTGTGCCCCTCACACCCCCTGCTGAACCCGCGATGGACCCGGAAGCGACTCCTCACAGACGATGTCTATAGCGATGAGCGCACGGTGATGAAGGCGTTCAAAGCCGAGTTATCCGAAAAGGCGCGCGCGGCTCTCGGTGGCTTTTAGATTCTTCACGCTCGCTTTGGAGGGAAACGAATGAAGGTGTTTCGAACAATCATGCTGTCGTGTCTCCTTGGGGCCGTTGCGGTCTACGCCGAGGAAGCCAAGTCGCCGCATGTGAAGAAACGGTGTACGTCCAGTAGTGGTAGGTCCGTCTACGACCTGAATTTCTCTTTGCCGCTCAAGAATGGGCAGATCCGGTACCGGTACATGGGACAAGACGTTCTCTACTCCGTAACCCTGAACACAGTGACCGATACCGTGGTGAGGGGCCGGGCTGAGTTTGAGTCCAGCGCGACCGGCGAGACGCGGGGCAACTCGTTCGATTTCACCTACGAGCCGAAGGCGGAACGGTATAAAGAACTGAACATTGAAGCATCCTGCAAGTAGTGGCCTTTCGATGTGACTGTTGAAAGTCCGCTCCGAATCCTCGCCCGCCATCCCTCCCGGCATGGCTGGTACCGCGAGGGAGGGAGTGCTTACGCGGACGGCGGGAGCGGCCGTCCTTTCTGGTGATCGGGCTACGTGACTAGAACCTGAGCGTTCTCCTCCTCGACGGTTGCGGGCGCAGCCTTCATCAGCGACGTCTTGACCAGCTCGCGAAGGTGACGCAGGTTCGCGGCGATTGACTGAAGCTCTCGAAACCGCGTCGCCTCTTCCGGGTGATCGGCCGCGAATTCGGCGAGTCGCTGTTCCGTCGTTCGCGTGGGGCGACAGGGAGCCAAGGTTACGGGGGACACGAAGCAGCGTAGCCCCGGCTACGGACAGCGCGGGGCAACCCGCGGGGCGGCGCAGCCTGCGCGGCGGGCGGGATCGAGGTGACGAAGCACTCTGAGGAGCGCAACCCGCGAGCCCGCCAGGGGCGCGATTGGGGCTCCGGGCGCCTGTCGAGAGCCTCCAGGCCAACCGCGCCGCGCTGGACTTGACGGGCAAATCCCGCTTGTCTCACCTACAATCCGGATTACATAGCGGCCGAGAGCTCGTAGAGAATGGGTCGGCGCCACACGCGCCTTCGGCGCGCGTCTCCGATTTTTTAGCCGTTATGCGACACTGCAGGCAGGTGGTCTCTTACAGGAGAGGAATGTATGAACCGGATAACAACTCGAGCCTGCGGATCACTAGCTCCCTTTCTGATGTTGGCGAGCATTGTCCCATCTCCATGTGTAGCTCAGATGGCGCAGGCCGTATCGAGCGAGATCGCGCCCTTTGAGATCGCGCATTCGCCAGAGGAGTTGGGGCTCTCTAGTGACAGACTCGATCGGTTAGCGAAGGTCACACAATCACATGTCGATTCAGGACTGCTTCCCGGAGCCGTAGTGCTGGTAGCACGGCACGGTAAAATCGCGTATTGGAAGAGCTTTGGATTCAGAGACCGGACCTCCGCTGCACCCATGCCTACCGATGCCATGTTCCGTATCTATTCGATGACCAAGCCCATCACGAGCGTTGCCGTTATGATGCTTCAGGAGGAGGGTCGCCTTCAGATTACCGATCCCGTCTCCCGATATCTTCCTGAGCTTTCGCGACTTCAGGTTCAGGTCCAAGAAGTGGATCCAGTCACCCAGGTGAGATCATTTCGCCAGGTGCCCGCGACCAGGGAGATCACGATTCAGGATCTGTTGCGACACACCTCAGGGCTGACGTATGCCGCAAATGGCCAGACACCCGTCCATGACATGTATCGCCAAGCGAAAATCGGCGATAGAAACATGAGCAATGCGGAGCTTGTGACGGCCCTTAGCAAGATTCCCTTGGTGTACCAGCCTGGTGCTCAATGGGAGTACAGCGTCTCTACGGATGTTCTGGGGCGGCTGGTGGAGGTGGTCTCTGGCCAGGGACTACCCGTGTTTTTCCAAGAGCGCATTCTCGGGCCTTTGGGAATGCGCGACACGGGCTTTTGGCTGGAGGGGGCCGCCGTGCAGCGCGCCGCCCAGCCTTCCTTACCCGTGACAGGTGTGCCAATGACTGAGCGGTTTGATGTAGCCACGAATCCCCGCTCGTACCTCGGTGGGGCCGGACTAGTGAGCACCGCCACCGACTATCTCAGGTTTTGCCAGATGCTGCTGAACGGCGG
>JANLWV010000123.1:0-1793 GCA_031364765.1 Vicinamibacteria bacterium | reverse complement strand
CCGACAACGGTCGGGCGCCCTGCGGGAGAAGGGCTATCGGTTCGCGATTGACGACCTGGGCGGTGGGTATGCCGGCCTCTCGAGCCTGGCCCTGATGGACCCCCAGTTCGTGAAAATCGACCAGGCTTTGATTCGGAACGTCGACACCGAGCCGGTGAAGCGGAAGATCGTCGGCTCACTGGTGGGGCTCGCCCGCCAGCTCGCCATTGGTTGCATCGTCGAAGGGGTGGAGACGGAGAGCGAGCGGGATGCCCTGGCCGCCCTCGACTGCGACCTGATGCAGGGCTACCTGTTTGGCCGCCCTGGCGTGATGTAGCGCCGCCCGCCCCGCAATGCGGAGGCGCCACCCGCGGCGGCGCGAGGGTTTTGTGCGTGCTAATCTCCGCGCGCGGTCATGACCAACAAAGCCGTGTCGTCTCTCGAAACCGACCCCGCCGCCCTGCGCGCGCTGTCGAAGCAGTTCAAGGACACCGATGCCGCGACCGCGGAAATCGCCCGGCTCACGGCCGAACTGACCCTTCCGAAGGGATCCATCCACGTGGTGAGCGATGTCCACGGCGAAGACGTGAAGCTCCGGCACATCATCAACAATGCGTCGGGCACGTTGCGACCTTTGGTCGATCGCGCTTTTTCGGAACGCTCGAAGAGCGATCGCGAGGAGTTGCTGGCTCTTCTCTTCTATCCCTCGGAGACCCTGGATCAGCGCCTCCGCGGCGTCGCGGCTGAGGGACGGCGCCTGTTCCTCCTGCGTGTCCTCGGCGACCTGCTCGCGGTGATTCGGACGCTCGCCAGTCGCACCAGCATTCAACGGGTCGCCTCGGTCTTCCCCGCGGAGTACTCGGAGATCCTGCGCGAGATGCTCCACGAGTCCTTTTCGGCGCGAGGACCGGCCTATGTCGCGGCCATCCTGGACCCTCTCCTCGCTCAGGGTCGCGAAGAGAACTTCATCCGGCTGGTGGTGCGGGTGGTGCGGAATCTGGCGGTGAGCGAGTTGGTCGTCGCCGGCGATTGCGTGGACCGGGGGCCCCGTGGCGATCGGGTCATCGAGTACCTGCGCCACCAGCCTCACGTCTCCATTACCTGGGGCAATCACGACGTGGCCTGGCTGGGCGCGGCTCTCGGCCACGACGCGCTCATCGCGCACGTCCTTCGGATCTCCACCCGCTATCGCCGGCTGTCCCAGCTCGAGGAGGGCTATGGCCTCACCATGCAGCCCCTCGAGCGTCTGGCGCGCACGACCTACGCCGGCGATCCGGCCGAGCGCTTCACGCCCCGGGGAACGGGTTTGCGCGAAGCCATCACCATGGCGAGGATGCAGAAGGCCGCCGCGGTGATGCAGTTCAAGCTCGAAGGCCAGGTGATCGCCCGCCATCCGGAGTGGGCCCTCAACCACCGGCGTCTCTTTCGAACCATCGATCTCGAAAAGGGCACGATCCTCGTCGACGGCAAGACCTACGCCCTCCTCGATCGACACTTCCCGACCGTTGATCCCAAGGATCCGGAAGCGCTGTCCCAGGACGAGCAGCAGTGCCTCGACCGGATGCGCGCCTCCTTCCTGGCGAGTCCGTTGCTTTGGGACCATGCGCGTTTTCTGGTGGCCCGCGGATCGACCTGGCTGCGCCGGGACAGCCACCTCATCTTCCATGGCTGTGTCCCGGTCGACGAAGCGGGGAAATTCCTCCCTCTGACCATCGATGGAGAGCCGCGCGAGGGACGCGCACTGTTCGAGGCTATCGACGACATCGTGACTCGCGCCCTCAATCACCGTTCACCGCCGGATCTCGACTTCCTCT
>JANLWV010000099.1:0-5756 GCA_031364765.1 Vicinamibacteria bacterium | reverse complement strand
GACATGCGGTCGATATACTCCACTGCCCTTATGACCCGCCGCGCAGCGATCACTTCTATTGGACGTTCTCTGCCTCCTCGGGTGCTGGACAACAAGCACTTCGAACAGTTCGTGGCCACTAACGACGAATGGATCCGCACGCGGACCGGAATTGTGACCCGCCATCACGCCGAAAAGGGAGTGGGAACATCGGAACTTGCCACCGCCGCCGCCCGAGAATGTCTGGAACGCCGGGGAATCGGGGCCGACGATCTTGACCTGATCATTGTGGCCACGGTCACCCCGGACATGATGTTTCCAGCGACCGCGTGTCTGGTCCAGGCGAATCTTGGCGCGTCGAAGGCCTGGGGGTTCGACCTTTCCGCCGCGTGCTCCGGCTTCGTTTATGCCCTGACCGTGGGCGCGCAGTTTGTTGAGAGCGGCGCTCACCAGCGAGTGCTGGTGGTGGGGGCCGATGTCATGTCCTCGATTCTGGATTTCCAGGATCGGACCACGTGCGTCCTGTTTGGGGACGGAGCGGGCGCCGTTCTGCTGGAGGCGTCCGAGGATGAAACTGGCCTGCTCGCCTTCACGCACGAGCTGGACGGTTCAGGGGGCGCCTACCTCCAGATGCCCGGAGGAGGCAGCCTGCATCCGCCCTCTCACGAGACGGTCGACAAGCGGATGCATTTCGTGAAGCAGGAAGGCCCCCCGGTCTTCAAGTATGCGGTCCGAAAGATGGCCGAGGCCTCCCTTTTGGCCCTGGAAAAAGCGGGACTTCGAAACGAAGACATCGACCTCTTCATTCCGCATCAGGCCAACATCAGGATCATCGAAGCCGCCCAGACGAGGCTTGGGCTGCCGGATTCAAAAGTCGTCAAAAACATCGCGACCTACGGCAACACCACGGCCGCCACCATTCCCCTGGGCATCTACACCGCGCTTGAAGAGAACCGCCTCAAGAAGGGCGACCATCTCCTGATGACCGCGGTGGGTGCGGGGTTCACAGTGGGATCCGCCGTCCTCCGCTGGTCCACGCTCACGTTCTAAGGCGCCTGCGCCCAAGTGTCCATCATGGCCCTGCTGGCCTTCCTCTTCCGAATCATCCTCTTTCTCCTCGTCTTTCGACTTGCCGGGATCGTTTTGCGGTCGTTTTTCGGAGGCTTCCTTCAAGGCTCACGGCCAGCCGGCCCCTCAGGCGGAGGACCTAGGGGTCAGGTGGAGGAACTCGTGAAAGACCCCGTCTGCGGCGTCCACACCGCGAGGTCCTCCGCGGTCGTCGGTCCCTACCAGGGCTCGCCCGCGTACTTTTGTTCCCAGGAGTGCGCCGAGAAGGCGAAGACAACCTAGCGGCCGAGCCTCTCGCTTGACCGCGCTTAGGCCTTAACCGGCTCTTTCTTGGCCGCGAGCGACGCCTTCAGGGCTTCCATGATGTCGATGATCTGGGCGCGTGGCTGTTCGGGTGCGGTAGAGATCTCCTGACCCTGAATTTTGCGATCGATGGCGGCCTGCATGCGCTTTCGAACGTCGTCCTCGTAGTGGGATGGTTCGAAGGAAGCGGAAGTGATCTGATCGATCAACTGGACGGCCAGTTTCAGCTCGTTGTCCTTTGATTCGGAGGCGCCGACCGGGACTTCGTCGAGGGACCGAACTTCGTCGGGATAGCGAAGCTGCTGAAGGACAATCACGTTCTTGAGTGGCCGCAGCAGGACCAGATACTGCTTCCCTCGCGCCGCCCACTTTGCTACGGCCACGCGTCCCGTCTGCTTCATGGCATCACAAAGCAGGCGATAGGCCTTCTCGCCGCCCTTGTCGGGTGCTAGATAGTAGGCCCCATCGTAGTAGACGGGGTCGACCTGCTTGATGTCGAGGAACTCGGCGATATCGACCAGCTTGGTCGCGTCCTCCTCCATCTTGTCGATCTCTTCAGGGGTGAAGACGACATACTGATCCTTTGCGAACTCGTATCCTTTGACCATTTCCTTTCGGTTGACCACCTCATTATTGTCTCGCTCGCAAATGTATTGCTGCTTGACCCGACCCTTGCACTTCTCGTGCAGCATGTTGAAGGAGATGGAGGCTTTGCTCTCGGTGGCGGTGAAGAGCTTGACCGGAATGGAAACCATTCCGAAAGAGATGGTGGCGGTGGCGGTGGGTCTCATGTGTTTTCCTCGCTACTGGAAGATCGCTAGTCCAAAGAGTTTATGCCCGAGCCGCGGCCGCGCGTGCGAACCGAGTCTCCTCGTCGCGCGCGATGGTTCGGGCGGCCATGACGAAAAGTAAGAAGGCGATCAGGTTGGCGGAGGTGGCGGCCATGAAAGCGAGCCGCAGGTTGCCCCACGAATCGCTCAGCCGTCCCACCACGTATGGGCCGAGGGCCAGCCCCACCAGGGTCACAAACAGAAGGAAGACCGCGGACGCCCGCGCGCGCATGTGGGGGAGAACCAGGTCCTGTACCGTGGAACTGCCGGCCCCCAGCCACAACGCCGCGAAGACCTGGGCGAAAGCAAAAAGGACAAGAGAGACGTTCCGGTCGCTGGCGTTGAGTGCGAGTAGCAGAAGGGGGATGGGGATCACGGCGTTCATCATGCCCACGATGAGTCGTCCCAAAGGCGTCCTGAGTCGCAGGCGATCCGCCAGAGCGCCGCCCATGGTGACGCCAAGACCGCCACCCACCGCCGAGATCACCCCCAGCCGATCGCCGATCTCGGAGACCGAGTAGCCGTGATATCGAATGAAGAACTGCGCGGTCCAGAAGCTGATCACGTAGCCGGTGAACGAGAGGAAGGAGAAGCCAAGAGTGGCCAGGCGAAGCGAGGGCGTCTTGAAGATCAGCGCGAACGCGTCCGGCTCCCTTGCCTTGAGGCGCTGGGCCAGGGTCGCCACCACGTAGAGCCCGCCCGAGACGCACGCCCACTGTGCTGCGTCGCCGAAGGCGAGCCAGAGGCCGGCTCCCCCGAGTACCAGTGCGCCAAAGGTCGATACATTGGCGGCCACGGGTACGTCGTCGCGCCGAAGGTAGAAGAACGAAAAAGGAGGAAGGACCGCCAGGCCTTCACGCAGTGCGGTTCTTAAGGCGCTCTGTCGAATGCCACCCCGGGAGATGTCCTCGGGCGAAGCAGTTTGGGCCTCTTCCATAGCTCCGCGTTCGGGCTCACGAAAGGACAGCACCACGGGCACGAGGAGCAGTCCCGGAAGCCCCGCGACCAGGAACGCCACCTGCCATCCGCGGAGCCCCCAAGGCTCTTGGCCCGCCTCGAAGGCCGCGCTCCAACCGTCGACCACCGTGCCCCCGATGAACGAACTCAGGCCGATCCCCACGTAGATACCGAGGGAATAAACGGCGAGAGCCGTAGCCCGGCGAGACTTCGGAAAGAGGTCGGCGATGAGCGAATACGCCGCAGGCGAAGCACTTGCCTCTCCGACGCCCACGCCCACACGGGCCAGGGCGAGGACCGGGAAGCCTGTCGCCATGCCTGAAAACGCCGTCATCAGACTCCAAAGAGCCAGGCCCCAGGCAATCAGTTTCCGACGCGACCCAAGGTCGGCATAAACGCCGAACGGCACGCCGAAAACGGCATAGAAGATTCCGAAGACCGTTCCATAGAGAAAGCCCAACTGGGCGTCGGTAATCAGAAGATCGGCTTTGATCTGGCCGGCCAGAATGGCCAGGATCTGACGATCGACGAAGTTCAGAATGGAAACCGCGAACAGGACAGCCAGAATCAGGCGCGCGGACGTGGCGCCCCCGGTTTTCCCTGGTCTCAAGGGTTGGTGTGGGGTCATGCAGTTTCCGGTGGAAAGGAACCGAACGCAGGCCTCAAGTAAGGAACGGGTTCGACCGGCGTTCCTCAGCGATCGTCGTGTCCGGGCCGTGCCCGGCGATCACGCGTGTCTGGTCGGGCAGAGGCAGCAGCTTCTCGCGAATCGACCTCACTTCGGTGTCGAAGTCGCCACCCCACAGATCCGTGCGGCCGACGCTTCCCGAGAAAAGCGTGTCTCCGGAAAACAGGAGGTTCTGGCTTCCGAGAAGGAAGGAACACGACCCGGGCGTGTGTCCCGGGGTGTGGAGGACCTGGATCGAATCACCCTTGCCGCCGAACGGGATCACGTCTCCCTGATGGATGTATTCGTCCACTTTGCCGCGAACCGGCGCGTCCATGCCGATGAACTGAGCCTGCATGCCAAGGTTGTCGTAAAGCGGCAGATCCCTTTCGTGAAGCATCACTCGAGCACCCGTCTCCTCTCGTACTTCGTGGTTTCCCCCCACGTGGTCGAGATGGGTGTGGGTGATGAGTATCGCTTTCGGCTTCAGGCCATGGGCGGCGAGACGCCTCAGGACCTTCTGAGCCTCGTCGCCGGGGTCGATTACGATCGCTTCTCCGGTTTCGGGATCGCCGAGGATGGTGCAGTTGCACTGGAGAGGTCCGACGGGGAAGGTCTCGATGATCACTTCGCTGTTTCCTGTTCGACCGGGCCTCGGAGATATCCGAACCGACCGCCACTTCGTCGATTCAGAATCGACTGAGAAAGCCCTTCAGGACTTCATTGAACGCCTCAGGCGTTTCCATCGAGGGCAAATGCCCAGCCTTCGAAATCATGGCCAGTTCGGCGCCCTTGATTCCACGCTGCAGGATTTCCGCTTCGGCCCGCGGCGTGATGACGTCTTCCTCCCCACAGACCACGAGCGTCGGAACCGAGATCTCGCCAAGGAAAGGCGTCGAGTCCTGGCGCGCGGCGATGCCGTGCAGTCCGTCGGAGATGCCCTGTGGCGAGGTCGCGAGCATCACGTCTTTGAGCCGCGCCATCACATCCGCCCGCGACTTCTTCGTGGTCTCGCCGGCGACCTTCGGAAGAAACGCTTCGAGCGCCGCCGGCGGGCCCTCCTTCATCACTTTGGCGGCGAGGTCGCCCCGCCCCTTCCGGGCCTCGGGAGAATCGGCGCCCGCGCGGGTGTCCACAAGGACGAGGCCGCGCAGGAGCGACGCGTGTTTCTGCGCGAAGGCGAGTGCCGCGTAGCCGCCCATCGAACAGCCGGCGAGGATGACCGGTCCGAGACGGAGTCGTTCGATGAGGACCGCCGCGTCGTCCGCGATCCGGTCCATGGTCAGGATCGCATCGCCCACGGCCGACCCGCCGAAGCCGCGGGCGTCGAACCGGACGATCCGATACCGAGACGCCAGGGCGTCCTGGTCGTCCCACATACCGAGCGAAAGGGGAAAGGCGTGAAGACACAGGACGACCGGCCCATTCCCCTTGTCCTCATATTGGATCTCCGCCCCGCCGATGTTGATCTTCTTCATCGCGCCTCGTCCGCTTCGTCAGTCTTCGTCGTACTTGGTCCGCCGAATCGATTCCGACCTGGCTCGTCGACCGAGGGCCAGGCGTTCTTCGACGATCCGGTCCGCGACGAGCCCCGGAGGCTGGCCCTCTTCGTCCGACCGCTGCCAGATGTCGGCCAGTCTAGGACCGATCATTCGCACGCGTTCAACCACACCCTCCTCGTCCGTCTGCTTCGTCTCGTAAAGGAGGCTCAGCAGACCCCCGGCATTGACAACGTAGTCGGGCGCCCAAAGGACACCGATCGAATGGAGGACATCGCCATGCCGCGCCTCCAGAAGCTGTTCGTTGGCTCCGCCCACGATGGCCTGGACTTTGAGCCGGGCAATGGTGTCGTCGTTGAGTATTCCGCCCATCGCGTTTGGCGAGAAAACGTCCGCTTCGACATCGTAGATCGCGTCGGGTTCGACGATCTGGGCTTCGAGCGCGCGGGCGGC
>JANLWV010000097.1:0-4491 GCA_031364765.1 Vicinamibacteria bacterium | reverse complement strand
TTCGCCCACAACCGCGACATTCAGGCGACACTCGAAGGACTGGGCATCGCCCGCTCGGAACTCATTGCCGCGAGCACCATAAGAAACCCGTTGTTCAGCGGAGAGGTCCGCTTTCCCGGATCTCCGAGCAAGCCCTTCGAGCTCGGTATCAGTCAAACCCTCATGGACATCTTCAACCTCGGCAGTCGCAAGAAACTGGGGCGCGCGCAGTTCGAGGCGGAGAAGCTCCGGGTGGGCGGCGCCATCATCCACTTCGCCGCGCAGGTGCGGATGGACTACTACGACCTGCTCGCGGCCCGGAAGATTCTCGCCCGTCAGGACACGGTCATGAAAGCGCAGGAGGCAACGGTTGAGCTCGCCCGCAGGCAGCACTCGGCGGGAAACATCTCCGACCTGGACCTGGAGAGCGAGCAGTCGCGCTATGAGCAAGTGAAGCTCGATCAGGCCCGCGCGCAACTCGACGAGTTACAGGCCCGCGAAAGCGTCGTCGCCGACATGGGCCTGCTCCAGCGGGCGGATCTGAAGCTTCCTGAGGAATTCGATTTGCCGCCTGATGCGGAGATGACCGCCGAGGAAGTGGAGCGGCAGGCCGTGACACGCCGCCTCGACATCCGCATGGCGCAGCAGGACATCGAGGCGGCGAAGCGCGCTGTTTCCGTGGCCAAGACCGCCGCCTTCGACGAGCTTTCAGTGGGAGTTCACCGCGAGCGCGAACCCGATGGCCCCACTACGAGCGGTCCGGCCGTCACCGTCCCCATTCCGATACTCGACCGCGGCGCTGCCCAGAAGACGCGGGCCAGGGCCATGCTGCGGCAGGCGCAACAGCGGCTCGCAGCACTTATCGCGACCGCGCGATCGGAAGCGCGGGCCGCGCAGGAGCGTCTAGTCGAGGCGCGCTCACGCATGGCGTACATGAAGGAGGTTGTGATCCCGCGCCGGGACCGAATCCTCAAACTCACGCAACTCGAATACAACGCGATGCTCCGCAGCGTTTTCCAGCTTCTGGAGGCGCGGCAGAGCCTGGCGCAAGCGCAACGCGAGGAGATCGTGGCCACTCGCGACTATTGGGTAGCGCGAACCGAACTGGACACCGCCCTCCTCGGCGTCGCTCGGTTTTCCGTGCGGCCCGAGTCAGGCGAGCCCATGCGAAAGACCCTGTTCGGACAGAAGAACCAGCAAGGCAAGAAAGCGAACCATTAGGGGTGGACACCATGCTCTCGCGACGCAAACTGTTTTTCACCAGTGCCGCGGCCAGCCTCGCTGCCGCCGTGAATCCGCGCCGGCTTTTTGCCGCCGAAGGCATGGCTCAAAAATCCAGTGGAAACCGGGTGGTGACGCCGAACGTCTCTTCGCTTCCCTGGCGCATGGAAGACGGGTTCAAGACCTTCCACCTGATCGCAGAGCCTCTGGTGCGTGAGTTTGCTCCCGGCTTCAAGGTGAACTGCTGGGGCTACAACGGACAGGCGCCGGGTCCGACCATCGAAGCCACAGAGGGCGACCGGGTTCGCATCTATGTGGAGAACCGCCTGCCCGAGCCCACGTCGGTGCACTGGCACGGCGTGTTATTGCCAAACGGCATGGACGGCGTCACCGGTCTGAACCAGCCGCGCATCGAGCCGGGGCAGACGTTCAAGTACGAGTTCACGGTCCGTCAGCACGGCACACAGATGTACCACCCTCACTTCGACGAGATGGTGCAGTTCTCGATGGGAATGATGGGCTTTCTTATCTTCCACCCAAGAACCCCGCCGCGGCGCATCGACCGTGACTTCTGCATCTTCTTGAACGAGTGGTTCATCAAACCCGGCACCTCGACACCCGACCCCGCGATGATGCTTGACTTCAACGTCTTCACGTTCAACGGCCGCGTGTTCCCGGGCACGGACCCGCTCATCGCGAAGCTGGGCGATCGGGTACGCATTCGCGTCGCCAACATCAGCATGGACTCTCATCCGATACACATTCACGGCCACATCTTCCGTTGGACCGCAAGCGACGGCGGACCCTTGCCCCCGGGCGCCTGGATCCCTGAAACAACGATCAACGTGCCGCCCGGCACGACCCGGGACGTGGAGTTCGTCGCGGACAATCCGGGGGACTGGGCCTTTCACTGCCACAAGGTCCATCACACCATGAATCAGATGGGCCACAACCTGCCGATCATGACCGGCGTCGATCAGAGCGGTGTCGACGAGAAAGTGAACGACCTGGTGCCGGGCTACATGCCCATGGGTGCTACCGGCATGGGCGACATGATGGACATGGGCAAGCCGCGCAACAGTCTGCTCATGGGCTCACACGAAGGACGCGCGGAGGGACCGTTCGGATCGATCTTCATGGGGGGCATGTTCACGATCCTCAAGATCCGAGAGGGGCTCCGCAATTACGATGAGGACCCGGGTTGGTATGAGCATCCCGAAGGCACGGTGGCCTCGGCGGTGGGTGAAAAGCAGACGCTCCTCGTTCAGCCGGCCTCCCTGCCACGTCGCCCTCACGCGCCACTCGAAGGCATTGACACGGACGAGCTGACCTTTCAGGCGGTGAAGGCGGATTCCTGCGCTTCTATGGCCATGAATCGGAGGTGATGTATGCGGCGCCCCCTGAAGATCGTGATCGCCGTGGCATTGTTCGCGGCCGTGGCCGGAGGAGTCATGCTGCTTCAGACGTTGCGTTACGGCTTCAGCGCACAGGACAAGCCCGCGCGGATCGAGGAGGTGATGGCCACACGATGCGACACTATGCGACGCCTTCGGATCTGCGTAGCCGCCAGAACCCTCTCCCTGAAACACCGGAGGTTCTCGCCGAGGCGATGGGACACTTCGCGGACCACTGCGCGGTGTGCCACGGCAATGACGGCAAAGGTCAGACTCCCATGGGCCCGAACTTCTATCCGAAGGCGCCTGACATGACGTTGCCCGACACCCAGGCTCAAAGCGACGGGGAGCTGTTCGCGACCATCGAGAATGGCATCCGCCTGACCGGAATGCCTGGGTGGGGCAACGGCACGGCCGAATCGGCCTATGGCAGTTGGACCCTCGTGCACTTCATCCGCCACCTGCCGAGGATCACCGCTGAGGAGCTCGTGGAGATGGAGGCCCTGAACCCGAAGAGCCGAGCGGAGTTCGAGCAGGAACAGGAAGAGGGGCGCTTCCTCGAAGGCGGAGGAGGCGATACGGCGTCGCCTCGGAAATCCAGCGGTCAACATTAGTCTCGAGGCCGAAAATATGAGCAGGGAAAGCGGGCTCATTCCCGCATTGGGGTACGACATCTTCACGCCTGTCTACGACCTGGCGATCCGCCTCACGCTGCCTGAGCGCCGCTTCAAGATGCGGCTGATTGAAAGCGCCCGGATCGCCACCGGGCATCAAGTCCTGGATCTCGGGTGCGGGACGGGCACGCTCCTCCTGATGGCTGCCCGGCTCGCGCCCGGCGCGACGTTCGTTGGCGTCGATGCCGACGAGCGAATCCTTGCGCGCGCCCGGCGCAAGATCGATGGGGCCGGCCTGACCATCCGTCTCGATCGAGCTTCCGCAACCGACCTTCCATACCCCGGCCGGACGTTCGATCGTGTCCTGTCAAGCCTGCTCTTTCATCACCTCACCGCCGTTGAGAAGCAGTGTGCGTTCGAGGCTGCGTTCCGCGTCCTGGGGCCCGGCGGCGAGCTGCATCTGGGCGATTTCGGCGCGCCCGATACGCGTTTGGAGCGCATCGCGTCGTATCTGACGGAGAAGATCGGACGCGAGCACGTGCAGGAGAACCACCGAGGGATGCTGCCCGCGATGGCGCGAGCCGCGGGCTTCGGTTCGGTCGAAGAGACGGGACGTTTCACTACGGCGTTCGGCGTCCTGCGGTGCATCCGTGCGATCAAAGCGTAGCTGCGCATGCGGTCTCGTTTCGTGGGCCAACTCTGTTCGAATGTTCGCCCGTCGCCTCACGTTCATCACGCTCACGATCCTTTCGTCGGCGTCGTTCGGTCAAGGCGTCGCGGCGTCGTTGAATCGCAGCCTCAAGGTAGGCGGCGGAACAATCGACGTCTCGATTTCCGGCCGCGCCCCGGGGGGCGAGGCAGCCTTGTTTCACTGGATCGACACGGCAGCGCGCGCCGTGACCGCGTATTTCGGCCGCTATCCCGTTCCCCGGGTGCGCCTGTATGTGAACGTCAGCGGAAACAGCGGCATCGGAAACGGAGTCGCCTATGGCGGCCAAGCGCCCTCGATTCGCATCGAGGTGGGCCGTGGAACCAAGCTGAGCGATCTTCGAGACGACTGGAAGCTGACCCACGAGATGGTTCACCTCGCGCTTCCCGACCTCACGAGCGATGACTCCTGGGCGGAGGAGGGCCTCGCCACTTACGTTGAACCCATGGCCCGGGTTCGCGTGGGTAACTTGTCCGAGGAGCGGGTCTGGTCGGATCTCATGGACGGGCTGCCGAACGGCCTCCCGGGCCGTGGCGACCGCGGGCTGCACGGGACCAAGGAGTGGGGCCGCATC
>JANLWV010000093.1:0-9673 GCA_031364765.1 Vicinamibacteria bacterium | reverse complement strand
GGGGCGGGTCCGTGCAACGCCTCCGGCACAAAGCGTAGGCCGGTTTTACTCCGGCCGAAGCGACGGGGGTCGGGGGGGCGGGTCCGTGCAGCGCCTCCGCACAAAGCGAAGGCCGGATTTACTCCGGCCGAAGCGACGGGGGTCTGGGGGGCGGGTCCGTGCAACGCCCCCCAGCTAGACAAGAAACGGGTGCTCACTCCTCTCGGCGGCGGCAATCACCCGCGCGCGGGTGGGCTGATCGAGTTCGGAGGACAGGATGGACATGTGGGAGAGGAACGTCTTGTGCTCAAGCGCCTGCGCCTTTTCGTCCTTTCGCGCGCTAAAAATGCGATAGCGGACGTGAGCGATGCTGGCCAGAATCCAAGGGGATCCAATCCGCCCGGCGAGCTTTTCGGCCTCGTCGAGCCGCCCCATATCATGAGCCAGAAAACCACGAAGGGTCATGGCATCCACCTGCATGGAGAGAAGCGAACGCTCGCGGGCGAAGGTCTCCACTCGCCTGGCCAGCCGGTCCGCCGAAGAACTGTCGGCACGGGCCAGGCAGCGCGCGGTCAGGAGCCGCGCGGCGCTGGCCCAGATCTCGTGAGATCCGCGCTCAAAGGTCAGGCTCGCGGTCTCCGAATGGGTGGCGCCGCTCGAAAAATCCCCTTTGAGGATCAGGAGTTCGGTTTGGGCAATACTCAGGCGCGCATCCTCGAACGGCCGGTGGACCCCTCGCGCCGACTCGGACGCGCGCTTCGCCGCATCGAGATCCACGGCCGCCGAGGCAACGTCGGTGGTGGCCAGGGCATACCGCGCCCTCTGCAGAAGGGCATCGGCGAGATCGCGTCCGGCGCCTCGCGTGGCTTGCCGCATCGCCGCCCCGACATCTTCCAAAGCGCCGCGAAGACGGCCCTGGGACAACTTGATCTGGGACCGATAGGACAGGAGGCCCACCGCAGAGGAGGGGTCGCCATCGGGAGGCGTCTCTGACTCAAGCAGATCGGCGCATTGCTTGAGATCCCCCAACAGTTCGAAGCAGCGGGCGAGGCGAAGCTTGTTCCGAAGCGTTTCCTTGACGATCCCCGCTCGGCCGATCGCCTCCATCTCAGCCTCCGAGTAACGCTTCCCTTCAGCCACGAAACCCCGGCGGATTTGAATCGAAGCGATGTGGCCCGCGATGCCGGCCTCGATGGCCAGAGCATCCGCCTCCTGGGCGCGCAGAAGGCCGCTCTCGAGGATGGACAGGGCCAGATCGGGATCCGCCTCGATGCACAGACGGCCGGCTTCAAGCGCGCTTCGGGCCTGAAGCAGGCGGTCGGCGCTTTCGTCCGAGGTCTTCATGGCCCGTGCGATGGCTTCCCGGAGGCCGGGAAGGTTCTGCGCCGTCCTCTGGATGCGCGCGGTCAGGAGAGCCGCCTTGATGGATTCACTCGCCCCAAACTCGCCTAAGGACGCCGTGGAACTCTCGGCGGCTTCGGCTGAGCGGAGCGCCCCCTGAAGGTCCTCCGCCCGCAACTGCGAATCGACGAGTCCCTCGTAGAGGCGGGTGGCCAGGCGCGGGGCGCTGCTGCCAAAGGCCGCGGCCAGAGCACCTCTGAATCTCGTGACCGCAGCCTCAGTGTTCCCGCTATCGATCTCAAGACGCCCGAGCTCGAGCATGGTGACGCCGCGCCTTACCAGATCGCCCCGCTCGGTCGATTCGTTCCAGGCTTCCAGGGCGAGATCGCGGGCGTGAGCCACTTCGCCGTTCAGGCGGGCCACCCGCGAAAGCTCAGTCAGAGTGTCGATGTGGACCGAGACTTCGCCGGCGTCGTGGGCAATGGATCGTGCGCGTTCGAGAGCGTGTCTCGCTTCTTTCGCGTCTCCGCTTTGAAGGAAAACCTGAGCCAGGGCGAACTCGGCCCGGGCCTGCAGGAGCTTGGCCGACGCCGCGCTGGAGAATTGGAGGGCCACCCTCGCGGCGATCTCGGCAGCGAGGTATCGACCGCGGCCTAAATTCGTGGCCGAAAGCCCGAGTTGCGCTTCGAGCAGCAACGCTCGCGCTCCCATGCCTTCCGCTTCCCGATTCGCGGCCAGGAACTCCGCATCGGCGGCACTCACCGCCCCAAGATCCATCAAGCACTGGCCGAGAGAGACCCGGAGGCTGGTCAGCAGAAGCGCATCGGGGACTTCGCCCGCGAGGGCCAGGGCCCGGCGCACGTCTTCGATGGCGGAATCAGGCGTGCCGGCGATCAGGAGCATGCGCGAGCGCGCGTTCAGAGCCTGGACGAGAGCGTGGTCGTCGCCCTTCTTCTCGGCGCTCGAAAGGGCGTCGTTCATCAGGTCGAGAGCCAGGGAACGGTCGCCAAGATACGCGAGTACTTCGGCATAGGCCAGGGAGAGGGGAAGCGACCGATCTTCATTGCCGGCTTCACTGTCGAGACCCTCGGCCTCAAGCCTCTCCCGCGCCTGCGCGGGCTCGCCCAACATCACCAGAGTCTCCGCTTCGTGGGCGGCGATCTGGACGGCCAGAGCGCGGGGCACCGAGCCTTTGAGAATGAAGTTCGGAGCCAGAGCGGTGCGGGCGGCCTCCAGAGCCTCATTAAGCTGAAGGGAGCGCAGCAGGAGCTTGGTGTGGAGCAGACCCAGACTGGCCATGGTCACGACGTCACTGGCGCCCGCGAGCTTGAGCGCGCGCTGGCAGGCCTCAAGTCCCGCCCCGAGCCGACCGATCTTCAGAGCCAGATCGGCGAATTTCATGAGGTGCGCGACCTCATCTACGGGAGAGATCGGATCCCGTCGTTCGGCGCGCTCCTGCGTCGCCTCCTCTGCCGCGAGGTACTCGGCTTCAAGAAGTAGAAGGGCGCTGGCGCGGGGCGCCGCCGGCGGACGTAGCTGCGCCGCTGAACCCTGGGGCGTCTGGTGCGTCGCGGTCACGGCCTGGGAGGAAGGGGCCTGCAATCTTGACTGCTGGACCGCCGCCAGAACCTCGGTGAAACGCGCCACCGCCCGGGTCAGGCGGTGTTCGCGAGCGAGCTCCAGGCCTTCGGTGGCCAGGGCTTTGGCTTCGTCGAGTTTCAGGGCGCGAAGAGCCGCCTCCGCGGCGAGGGCCAGAGCCTCCGCCTGTTGAGTGAAGTCCTTCCCCTGGGCGAAGAGGTTGGCGGCGCGGCGGCCCATTTTTCCTGCATCCTCGGACTCGAAGGCCTCGAGGGCCGCGCGCGCATAGACGAGGCAGGCTTCCGCCTCGACGTTCCGGTCGCCCAGCCAGTCTTGGCTCTCCACGAGGGTGAGCACCGTCTGAGCGAGGCGACGGGAGTCTTCGTAGGCGCCTCCTTCGAAAGCGCTCCGCGCGGCGGCGAGGCCGTGGAGGGCGGCCCGGTCGAGGAGCCCCGCCACTGAGAAATGTCTGAAGAGAACCGGGGCCACGCGGTCCAGCCGTTTCGCGTAGCGGTTCTCCAGAAACTCCGCGTACGACCGGTGAAGCGCGCGGCGTCTTACCTGATTGAGCGTGCGGTAGGTGGCATCGAGGAGGAGGGTGCTGGCAAAGGCGAGGCGGGACCCTCCTGCTGCGGCGCTCTCGCGGAACACACCCCGCTCCATCAGGCCCTCAATCACCGCCTCCGATGACGCCCCGTGACCGGAGAGATGGATCACTTCGGAAGGATCGAAGGAAACGCCGATGACCGCCGCCGCCTGAAGGACGCCGAGATCGGCGTCGTCCAGGGCGGCCACCTTCTCCTCCATGAGCTTCTGAACGGAGTTTGGAAGGGCCAGCCCCTGGCCGCCCCCGCGCCTGGACGCGAGAGTGAACTCCTCAAACCGTCCTTCGGGGGCCAGACTGCGAACGAGTTCGGCCACGAAGAAGGGATTGCCCCCGGTCGCCTGGAGGAGCGCCACTCCGGCGTCTTCCGGCACTCGTTCCTTGTCCAAAATCCCGAGGGCCAACTGACGGCAGTCCTCTGCCTCAAGCGCTTTGAGTTGAATCAGGAGGGTTCCCTGATCGCCTCTAATGCTCTTCACGAGGCGGGACATGGGATCTCCCTCGCGCCCACCGCTCGGAACATAAGTGCCGGCAATCATCAAGCGCGAAGAAGATCTCCGGTGGAAGACGTACTGGATAGCTTCAAGAGAGGCGTCCGCTAGGTGGAGATCCTCGAAAAGGAAAACAACCGGCTGGGAGGTGGCCAGCCTGCCCACGGTGCGAGCCAGCAGATCGAGAGTGAAGGTCCGGTCCTCGCGTCTTGAGAAACCAAGCGCTTGCGACTCGGTTCTGGCCGCCTCGGCAATCCCCGGAAAGAGAATGCGAAGTTCGGGCAGCAAGTCTCCGAGGGCTTTCGTGGCCTTGGCGGAATCGGCGTCGAGATACTCGCGGAAAGCTTCTCCGAATCCCTGGTAGGGCAGAGCGGGATCCACTCTCTCGACGAAACGACCGTGAAGAACGAGGGCCCCGCGGCTCTTGGCCAGGCGCTCGAGTTCGCGCAGAAGCGAACCTTTCCCGAACCCCTGTTCGCCGCCCACGAGAGCCAGCTGCGCCTCCCCCGCCTGCGCCCGGTGGAATGACTTCACGAGATCTTCGACCTCGTGGCTCCGTCCCACGATCGCCGAGCCGCCTCTCGGGACCACGATGGAGGTCGAAAGGGGAGTCTCTGGGTTCTTGAGCCTTCGCGACAGATCGCGCAGGACGGCGGCAATCTCATTGCCGTCCTTGGGCCGCGCGGCCGCCGCTTTGGCCATGCAGGCGAGCACGATGTTCTCGGTCTCCAGATCGACGAGCGAGGCAAGAAGTCCAGGCGGCTCAGGCTCGGAGTGAACGATCTTGTAGAGAACGGTCTGGGTGTCTCCGGCAAAAGGCAGCTTCCCGGAAAGACTCTCGAAGAGAACCACGCCGAGGGAATAGATGTCGGCGGCGGGCGAGCTTGAGGAATCGAGGATGGACTCGGGCGGCAGATAAGCGAGGGTGCCGACAATAATGTCGGACTTCGTCATGCGCGAGTCTTTCGGCCCAAGGGCGATGCCGAAGTCCATCAGCTTGGCGCGCCACTCGCCCCCTTCGCGCGTCACCATGATGTTCTCCGGCTTGATGTCCCGGTGGACGATGCCGCGCTGGTGCGAGTAGTGAAGAGCCTCAGCGACTTGCGCCCCGATGTCGAGGACCTCGAACGGTTTGAGCGTCTCGTCCCTCTGAACCGCGCGCAGCGTCTTGCCCTCGACGTACGGCATAACGAAGAAGAGGCTTCCCTCAAAGTCGGCGAAGTCGTAGATCGGAACGATGCCGGGGTGATCGAGCTTGGCCACGGCGCGGGCCTCTCGTTCGAAGCGTTCGCGCTGATCTCCCTGGAGATTTCCCGAGGTGAGCATCTTGATCGCGACCTCGCGCTCGAGAACGGGGTCGCGGGCAAGGAACACCACGCCCATGCCTCCGCGACCGACCTCTCGGAGGATTTCATATCGGGACGCGAGTTTTTTACCGATCACAGAGTTTTAGTGTCCTGCCTCGTAAGTGCGCGTCCCCATGGGAGCGTCAATGCATCCTGAAATCGCGGCGTGGCTCGTCGTTGCAGGGCCGCATATCTGCGAGACAGAACACGGGCTAACCGGCCCGATCTTTGAAGTGGCTCACCATCTAGGGAAATGAATGTCTCGGATGATAACCGTGTCGAGGCCGTCCGCCGTCTGGCTCGAATCAGCTCGAGGAGGCCGTCTCCAGCGCGACAATTCGCCTGGGTCCGGAGACCTCGGCGAGAAGGCGGCCGCCCACCAGGATCGGCGGGGAAAGGAACCCGCCTCCATATCTTGTGCGGCCTATGAGCTTCGCGGTTTTGGGGTCAATGACCGCGATCTCGTCCTCGAAGATGGGCGCCCAGATCCGACCCGCCAAAAGCCAGGCCGGCCCGAAGGGTCTGGAGGACAGAAGAACTCTGCGTTTCATGTCGCCACCCTTGAGTGACAGTTCATAGAAGACGCCTTCGAACGAAACAACACCGACCCGCTTTCCATCGAGAAAGTCAAGGGGCCGATCCTTGACTCTGGCCCCCACCTTGAATCGCCATCGAAATTCGCCCCGGGCCGAGATGGCGCGAACAAGCCTCGTTCCCGAGCCGACGACCAGGCGGCCGTCAGGGAAGATGGCGGGGGCGCCAAACTCACCCTCGGGTGAGGCCAGCCGAAACCGGATAACGCCGTCCTCTCGACCCCGAACCATCAAGGCTCCCTCCTCCAAAGAGGCCAGCGAGTCCCCCGCGACGTCGATATGCCGAACGTCCTTCGCCTTCAGATCGAACCGCATTTCTCCGGTCGACACCACGACGGCAGCCAGGCCCAAAGCACCCCCCAAAAACACCCGGTTCCCATCGAGCCGGACCGACTGAACCTCCGACACATTCGTCGTTGTCTTCCACTTGGCGGTTCCGTCCTCGGAGTTGATTCCCCAGACCACACCGCCAGTCTCGACAAACACAAGGAAGCTCTGCCGGGCCACGACAAACCCTGGTTTCAGACCAGCGCGCGTCCAGACCGTGTCTCCGGTGGACGGTTCTATGCCAACAATCGATCCATTGGAAAGCGCTGCAAATACGAGGGTTCCGTCGGTGACAAGCGGAGAGGTCAGCGGGAAGTCCAGGATTTTCTCCCAGCGCGACTTGGGCGGGAAAGGCGATCCGGGCGGGAGCACGCGCGCCCGGACACAAGCGAAAGAGAAGAGCAGCGCCATCAGAGTGGCGAGTCGAGGCCTCGGCCTGAGTGAAGATCCTGCGGAGTTTCCGCATTTCAATGCTGTTCGGAAGTCACCCATCAACGCGTGCAAAGTGTAGTCGAATCGGTCCTATACTCCGCGGCTTGATGGCCCGAGACTCCGTTCTCATCATCGATTTCGGCTCTCAGTTCACGCACCTGATCGCCCGTCGTTTCCGAGAGTTGGGCGTTTATTCCGAGATCATCCCTCCAAGAACGTCGCTTAGGGCGATCCAAGCCTACAAACCCAAAGGCCTCGTTCTTTCCGGCGGTCCGTCCAGTGTTTACGAGAAGGGCGCGCCCCAGATCAGCCGCGAGGTCCTCGAAGGCGTGAACGTGCCCGTTCTCGGCATCTGCTACGGGATGCAGTTGATGGCGAAAGTGCTGGGGGGCGAAGTCGTTCAGGCCGACTCCAAGGAATTTGGCCCCGCCGACCTTGAAGCCTCGCCCCAATCGCGCCTGCTCCGCGGCCTGGCCGCCCGAACGAGGGTCTGGATGAGCCACGGCGATTCCATCCTGCGCCCTCCCCGCGGTTTCTCCATATCGGGCTCGACCTCGAACACCGCGGTCGGCGTCATGGAGTACCCGAAGAAGGGTCTTTACGGGATTCAGTTCCACCCCGAGGTCAAACACACGGCTCAAGGCATGCAGGTCCTCGGGAACTTTCTCGACCTCTGCGGCTGCTCGCGCGACTGGGACCCGGCGTCGTTCGTGGGCGAGACCATCGAGAGGATCCGGCAGCAGGTCGGGAAGGAGCGCGTCATCTGCGCCCTTTCGGGCGGCGTCGATTCGGCCGTCACCGCGGTGCTCGTACACAAGGCGGTGAGTTCTCAACTGACCTGCGTCTTTGTCGACAACGGCCTGCTCCGAAAGGACGAAGCCACTCAGGTACGCGAGCGGTTCGAAGCGAAGCTCGGCCTTCCCCTTGTTTGCGTCGACGCATCGAGGAGGTTCGAGAAGGCGCTCAAGGGTGTTTTCGATCCCGAGAAAAAGCGGAAGATCATCGGCAAGGAGTTCATCGAGGTCTTCAAGGCGTCGGCCAGGAAGATCGGTCCGGTGAAGTTCCTGGCCCAGGGCACGCTTTATCCCGACGTGATCGAGTCGCAATCGGTGAAGGGGCCCTCCGCGGTCATCAAGAGCCATCACAACGTGGGCGGTCTCCCGAAGGCGCTCCGTTTCAAGCTGGTCGAGCCGCTGCGCGAGCTCTTCAAAGACGAGGTGCGCGCGGTGGGCCTGCGCCTCGGACTCGAGGAGGAGTTCATCTTCCGTCAGCCCTTCCCCGGCCCCGGCCTCGCCATCCGGGTGATTGGCCCCATCTCGCGACCGGCCCTCGACACCCTGCGCGAAGCGGACGCGGTCGTGGTCGACGAGATTCGTAAAGCGGGCCTTTACCGAAAGGTGTGGCAGTCGTTCGCTGTCCTGCTGCCGGTGAAGTCGGTGGGCGTCATGGGTGATGGCCGGACCTACGACAACACCATCGCCATTCGCGCCGTCGATTCGGCCGACGGCATGACCGCCGACTGGGCCCGCCTGCCCCACGATCTGCTGGCCAGGATGTCGTCGCGGCTCATCAACGAGGTGAAGGGAATCAACCGCGTGGTGTACGACATTTCGAGCAAGCCGCCCGCGACGATTGAGTGGGAGTGACGATTCCAACCGAGGGTTCGTGGCCCCAAACCTCGGCGCTTTCGTCCGACCGTTTTTCCCTCGCTCGGATCGGCGAGGCGCTCCGGAACCGCGAACCAAGGACGGTCGAAGGCACGACCCACGCGGCGGCGGTGGCTCTCGTTCTACGCACCGGCGTTTCTGGCCTCGAGGCTCTCCTCATCAAGCGGGCCGAGCACCGAGACGATCCATGGTCCGGACATGTCGGCCTTCCGGGCGGCCGGGCGGAGAGTGGTGATGCGGGGCTCGTTCACACCGCCATACGGGAGACCGAAGAGGAGACCGGTCTGAGCCT
Organism: Vicinamibacteria bacterium; assembly: GCA_031364765.1. Classification (GTDB taxonomy): domain Bacteria; phylum Acidobacteriota; class Vicinamibacteria; order Fen-336; family JAGNNV01; genus JAGNNV01. Next base: position 1,023 of record JANLWV010000093.1, on the reverse strand, counting down.
GTCATCGGATCGGGACCTGCTCGGAGGACTCGATGAAACGCGGGCCACCGCCCGCACGAAGTCGATCGACCTGAAGATTGCGCCCTTTGTGTTCGCGGCCGAACAAGCTCCCGACCGGCTGACCCTCTCGAACGAAGTCGCGGCGACTCACTGGATTCCACTCGTCGACCTCTTCGACTCCGCCCACGCCGCTTCGGTCACGATGCAGCACGCCGGGCAGACCCTCCGGTTCCCGGCCATCGAAATCCGCGGCCTGGCGATCTGGGGCCTGACCCTGCGGATGCTTCGGAACTTTGAAACGCTAACAACGTCACGATGAAAGTCGCTCTGTCGATAGCCGGCTCCGACTCGGGCGGTGGCGCCGGGATTCAGGCGGACCTTCTGACCTTCGCCGCGCACGGCATTCACGGGACCACGGCGATCACCGCGATCACCGCGCAGAACACCGTCTCGGTGAGAGCCTCCCAGGCCCTTGAACCCGCGCTGGTGCGCGCTCAGATTGAGGCGGTGGCCGACGACATGAAGATCTTGGCGCTCAAGACCGGCATGCTGGCGAACCGCGCCATCATCGAGGAAGTGGCGTCGGTGATCGCCGAGAGAGGGTTTGAGAATCTCGTCGTCGATCCGGTCATGGTGGCGAAAAGCGGCGACCGTCTTCTCGATGCCTCCGCGGAGCAGGCTTACCTCGAACGCCTCTTTCCTCTCGCCGCCCTGGTCACGCCCAACATCCCGGAGGCCGAGGCCCTGCTCTCGCGGCAGATCCGGTCGGTGGGCGACATGAAGGAGGCGGCCCTGGCCCTCAAGCGCCTCGGCTGCCGCGCGGTCCTGATCAAGGGCGGTCACCTCGAAGGCGACCCGACGGACGTCTTGTGGGACGGGACGGCGCTGTACGAACTCACGACCCCTCGGATCGACACCAGGAATACCCACGGCACCGGCTGCACATACTCGGCGGCGATCGTTTCGCGGCTGGCCCATGGCCACGATGTCGAGACATCGGTGCGCGGGGCGAAGCAGTACCTC
>JANLWV010000086.1:0-17800 GCA_031364765.1 Vicinamibacteria bacterium | reverse complement strand
CACGTGATGGTGACCAACGCGGGAGGGGGCTACAGCCGCTTCAAGGACCTCGCAGTCACTCGCTGGCGCGAGGATTCCACCTGCGACAACTGGGGCACCTTCTGTTACATCCGCGACATGGCGAGCGGAACGTTCTGGTCGACGAGCCACCAACCGACGCTCGAAACACCGGAGACCTACGAAGCGATCTTCTCCGAGGGGCGGGCCGAGTTCCGCCGTCGTGACCTGGTGGGCGACAGCGACTTCGAAACTCACACGGACATCGTGGTCTCGCCCGAGGACGACATCGAGCTGCGCCGGGTACGCATCACCAACCGTTCGCGGCGGCGCCGGGAGATCGAAGTCACGAGTTACGCCGAAGTGGTGATCGCACCACCGGCCGCGGACGCGATGCATCCGGCTTTCAGCAACCTCTTTGTGCAGACCGAGATCGTGCTCGAGAGACGCGCGATCCTCTGCACGCGAAGGCCACGCTCCGTGGGCGAGCAGACGCCATGGATGCTGCACCTGATGGCGGTTCATGGAGCCGACGTGGGAGAAGTCTCCTACGAGACGGACCGCCTGAAGTTCATCGGCCGGACCAGAAGCGCCAGGTCCCCCCAGGCCATGACGGACAAGGCGGCGCTCTCCGGCACTTACGGCTCGGTCCTGGATCCGATTGTCGCCATCCGCTCGGGGGTGGCGCTCAATCCCGGGCAATCGGTCACGATCGATATAGTGTCCGGCATCGCACCCACGCGCGATCTGGCCCTGGGCCTCGTCGAGAAGTACCAGGACCGTCATCTCGCCGACCGCGTCTTCGAGCTGACCTGGACGCACAGCCAGGTGGTGCTGCGGCAACTCAATACCAGCGAGGCCGATTCCCAGCTGCATGCGCGCCTCGCGAGCCTGGTCATCTACGCGAACGCCGCTCTGCGGGCCGATGCGCGGGTGTTGATCAGGAATCGCCGCGGTCAGTCGGGGCTTTGGGGTTACGCCATCTCGGGCGACTTGCCGATCGTGCTGCTCCGAATCGGGGATGCGACCAATATCGACTTGGTGCGCCAGCTCGTCCAGGCCCATGCGTACTGGCGTCTGAAGGGGCTGGCCGTGGACCTCGTGATTTGGAATGAAGATCGCGGCGGTTACCTCCAGCAGTTGCAGGAACAGATCGTGGGTCTGATCGCTTCGGGCATCGAAGCAAGTGTGATCGATCGCCCCGGCGGCATCTTCGTGCGGCCGGGTGCGCAGATCTCCAGAGAGGACCGGGTTCTGCTGCAGTCGGTCGCGCGCGCGGTGATCACGGACAGCGGAGGAACGCTCCTGGAACAACTCGATCGCGCCGACTTGAAGGACCAGCGACCGCCGCCGTTCGCGCCGAGTCGCACGCCTCGGCCGGCCGCACCTCCGGCCGGCGAGTCACTGGGTCAGAATCTAATCCTCTTCAACGGCCTTGGCGGATTCACCCCCGACGGCCGGGAATACGTCATCACTCTGGCCCCCGGTCAGGTCACCCCGGCGCCTTGGGTGAACGTGCTGGCGAACCCTTCGTTCGGGACGGTCGTCTCGGAGGGCGGCAGCGCCTACACCTGGAGCGAGAACGCGCACGAGTTTCGGCTGACGCCGTGGCACAACGACCCGGTGAGCGATTCGAGCGGAGAAGCTCTCTACCTCCGCGACGAAGAGACCGGCCACGTCTGGTCCCCCACGCCATCGCCGGCCCGCGCATCGGGAGCGGCCTACGTCATCCGTCACGGATTCGGCTACAGCGTCTTCGAGACCACGTGGGAAGGGATCGCCACAGAGCTTTGGGTGTACGTGGCCATGGACGCGGCGGTCAAGTTCACGGTATTGAAGGTGCGTCATGAATCGGGGCGGCCGCGAAGACTCTCGGCGACGGGGTACGTCGAGTGGGTGTTGGGGGACCTTCGCCCGCGATCGGCCATGCATGTGATCACGGAAACCGACCCCCAAAGCGGCGCGCTTTACGCCCGAAACGCCTACAACACGGCGTTCGGAGAACGCGTCGCCTTCTTCGACGTGGACGATCCGGCGCGCCACCTGACCGGGGACCGCACGGAATTCCTTGGGCGCAATGGCACGCTCAGCCACCCGGCCGCAATGCGCCGGTCGCGCCTTTCCGGCAAGGTGGGAGCGGGACTGGATCCCTGTGGCGCCCTCCAGGTGACGTTTGATCTCACCCCTGGACACGAGCGGGAAATCGTGTTCCGGCTCGGGGTGGGGCGCGGCGCCGATGACGCTCGTGAACTCGTCACGCGTTTCCGAGGAGCCCCGGCCGCGCGCAGCGCGCTCGAAGCGGTGTGGGACCATTGGAAACACACCCTCGGCGCGGTTCAGGTGGAAACGCCCGACTCCGCGATCAACGTGCTGGTCAACGGCTGGCTCGTCTACCAGACCCTCTCGTGCCGCGTCTGGGCCCGCAGCGGCTACTACCAGTCGGGCGGCGCCTTCGGCTTCCGCGATCAGTTGCAGGATGTGATGGCGCTCATCCACTCAAGACCCGAGCTGCTACGCGAACACCTGCTCCGGTGCGCCAGCCGTCAGTTCAAGGAGGGAGATGTCCAGCACTGGTGGCATCCCCCCTCGGGCCGGGGCGTGCGCACCCGTTGTTCGGACGACTACCTCTGGCTTCCGCTGGCAACGTGTCGCTATGTCGCGAGCACCGGGGACTATGGCGTGCTCGATGAGCCGGCGGCCTTCCTGGAAGGCCGCCCGGTCAGCCCCGGGGATGACTCTTATTTCGATCTGCCCGGCCGGTCCGCCGACACGGCCAGCCTGTACCAGCACTGCGTGCGCGCTATCCGTCATGGCCTCCGATTCGGCGAGCACGGTCTGCCGCTGATGGGTTCCGGCGACTGGAACGACGGGATGAACCTGGTGGGAATTCGGGGCACGGGCGAGAGCATCTGGCTCGGTTTCTTTCTCTGCGAAGTGCTCAGGCAGTTCGCCCTTGTGGCGCGGGTCCAAGGCGACGAGCCCTTCGCCGAACATTGCCGGGAGGAGGAGGCTCGGCTGCGCCGGAACATCGAGGAGCACGGCTGGGACGGCGAGTGGTACCGCCGCGCCTACTTCGACGATGGGACGCCGCTCGGTTCGGCGAGCGGCCTGGAATGCCGGATCGATTCGATCTCGCAAAGCTGGTCGGTGCTTTCCGGCGGGGGCGATTCGGCGCGTTCGCACCTCGCCATGAAAGCGGTCGACGAACGTCTGGTGCGCCGCGGCGACGCGCTCGTCCAACTTCTCGATCCGCCGTTCGCCACGTCTACCTTGGATCCCGGCTACATCCGGGGCTACGTTCCGGGGGTTCGGGAGAACGGCGGGCAGTACACCCATGCGGCGATCTGGGCCGCCATGGCCTTTGCCGCCCTGGGCGATCGCGAACGCGCCTGGGAATTGATGAACATGATCAACCCGGTAAACCATGGGCGGTCCCCCGAAGGAGTCGGGACCTACAAGGTGGAACCCTACGTCGTGGCGGCGGACGTTTATGCGGTGGCTCCTCACACCGGTCGGGGTGGATGGAGCTGGTACACCGGTTCGGCCGGCTGGATGTACCGGCTCATCGTTGAATCGCTGCTGGGCCTGAGACTCGAAGGGGAGAAGTTGTCTCTCGCTCCCTGTCTTCCCGCGAACTGGACGGAGTTCAAGGTGCACTATCGATACCGGGAGACCGTCCATCACATCGTGGTCTCACAAACACGCGCGGGCGACGACGGATCGAGCGCCTTGATGACGGTTTCCCTCGATGGCGTCCTGCGCCCGGACCGGTCGATACCCCTGGTCGACGATCGTCGCGAGCACGAAGTTGGGGTGACGATCCAGGCGAGGTGAACTCAGCCCGGATGGCGGTGGGTTATCGTGACGCTCACCATGGAGAAACCCAAGTGAAGCTACGCAGCCTGATCGTCTCGGTCTTCACGCTTTTCGCAACTCTCACCTCCGCTCAGCCGTTCGACCAGGCACTCTTCTCCGAAATGAAATGGCGGATGATCGGGCCCTACCGCGGAGGCCGCACGAAAGCGGCGGTGGGCGTGCCGAGCCGGCCCGGGCTCTTCTACATCGGCGTGTGCAATGGCGGAGTCTGGAGGACCACCGACTACGGCCACACCTGGAATCCCATCTTCGACGAACAACCCACGGGGTCGATCGGAGCCATCGCGATTGCACCTTCGAACCCGGACATCATCTATGTGGGCAGCGGCGAGGGCCTGCAGCGGCCAGACCTGTCGACGGGCAACGGTGTCTATAAATCCACGGACGCCGGTAAGACGTGGACTCATCTTGGCCTTCGCGACGGCCAGCAGATTCCGCAGATCGTGGTCGATCCGCGCGATCCGAACCGGCTCTTCGTCGCGGTCCTTGGCCATCCCTACGGCCCCAATGAAGAACGCGGTCTGTTCAAGTCCACCGATGGGGGCCAAACGTTCACGAAGTCGCTGTACCGGGATGAGAACACCGGCGCCATCGATGTCGTCCTCGATCCCCAGAACCCCGACATCCTCTATGTCGCAATGTGGGAGTCGCGACAGGCGCCCTGGGAGAACGGCGTCTTCAGCGGTCCGGGCAGCGGTCTCTTCAAGTCCACGGACGCAGGCAACACCTGGAAGCCGCTCACCAGGGGTCTGCCCACGTTTGAGAAAGATGTGGCCGGCCGCATTGGTCTGACCGTAGCGCCCTCGCTTCCGTCGCGCCTCTTCGCGACGGTCGAGACGCGAGACAGCGGCGAGTCCGGCTTCCTTTTTCGTTCCGACGACTCCGGGGAGACCTGGTATCGGGTCAGCGACGATCCGTACATCGTCGGCCGACCCTCGGATTTCGCGGAGGTGAAGGTCCATCCGACGAATCCCGACGTGGTGTTCACGGCCAGCCGGGTGGCCTGGAAATCCACGGACGGGGGGAAGACGTTCGTCGGACTGAAAGGCGCGCCCGGGGGCGACGACTATCACCGGATCTGGATCAACCCGCAGAATCCGAACGTGATGCTGTTCGCGGCCGACCAGGGCGCGGTGGTCACGGTGAACGATGGGGCCACGTGGTCGAGCTGGTACAACCAGCCCACGGCCCAGATGTATCACGTGAGCACCGACAACAACTTTCCCTACCGCGTGTGCTCCGGCCAGCAGGAGAGCGGCTCGGCCTGCGTGCTTTCGCGAGGGCACGGCGGCTCCATCACTTTCCGCGACTGGACGCCGGTGGGGGCCGAGGAGTACGGCTATGTCGCCGCCGATCCAACCAATCTCGACCTTGTCTATGGCGGAAAAGTCTCGCGCTTCGATCGCCGTACCGGACAGACCAAGAACGTCTCGCCCCGGCCGCTTCGCGGCGAGGGGTACCGCGTGGTCCGCACCCAGCCTCTTCTCTTTTCGCCCGTCGATCCGAAGATCCTTTACTTCACCTCGAACACAGTGTGGAAGACCACGAACGGCGGCGATGCCTGGGAATCGATCAGCCCCGACCTCACGCGCAAAACCTGGGACGTTCCGAAGAACGTCGGCAAGTACGCCTCCAGTAACGGGGCGAAGCCAACCCAACGTGGCGTGATCTATGCGCTTGCCCCCTCTCCGCTCGACGTGAACCTGCTCTGGGCGGGAACGGATGACGGTCTCATTCATGTCACCCGCGACGGCGGCGCTACCTGGACGGACGTGACATCTCCCTCGCTCGGACCCTGGGCCAAGGTGTCGATCATGGACGCGTCCCACTTCGACAGGGACACGGCGTATGCGGCCATCAACACACTGCGCCTCGACGACCTCCGCCCCCACATTCTGCGCACGCGTGACGGGGGAAAGACGTGGCAGGAGGTCACGTCGGGCTTGCCGGAGGGTGCCACGGTCAACGTGGTCCGAGAGGACCCGAAGCGCCGCGGCCTCCTGTTTGCGGGCACGGAGACCACGGTCTACGTGTCGTTCAACGATGGCGATTCCTGGCAGTCGCTTCGGGTGAACCTGCCGGCGACGTCCATCCGCGATCTCGTGATCAAAGACGACGATCTCGTCATCGGAACCCACGGGCGCTCGTTCTGGATTCTCGACGACATCACGCCCCTGCGACAGCTGCGGTCGGAGACCCCGAGAAGCGACCTCCATCTCTTCGAGCCCCAGCAGGCCCTTCGAGTGCGCTGGAACATGAACACCGACACTCCGCTGCCGCCCGAGGAACCGGTGGGCCAGAACCCACCGGATGGCGCGATCCTCCACTACCTTCTGAAGTCGGATGCCACGGGACCCCTGACCCTCGACATACTCGACCCTGCGGGCAGCCCGGTGCGATCGTTCCGGAGCGACGACAAACCCGAGTCCTGGCCCGAGGGTCGCGACATCCCCGATTACTGGATTCGTCCCCATCAGCCCTTGCTCGCTAAGGCAGGCCTGCATCGTTTTGTCTGGGACCTTCACTATCCCCCGCCTCTCGCGCAGTCGTACGGGTATCCGATCTCGGCCGTCTTCGCGAACACCTGGCGAGAGCCCCGCGGCCCGTGGGCTCCTCCCGGCACGTACACCGCCCGGCTCACCGCGAACGGAAAGACAACGGAGCAGAAGTTCGTGGTGAAGCTGGACCCGCGGGTGAAGGCTCCGGCGTCCGCTCTGCAGACCCAGTTCGACCTGTCGATGGCCGCCTACCGGGGTATGAATGAATCTTCAAAATCTCTGGACGAGGTCCGGGCGACGCGGAAGCTACTGGCCGAGAGTGTGGCCAGGCAGAAGTCGGCGGCGAGGAGGAAGCTCCTCGAAGCCGAGGACGCGAAGCTCGCAGCCTTCGACGCGGCGGGCTTCGCTCGCCTTAATCAGCAGATGGCGCAAATCCTCGACACCCTGCAAGACGTGGATGATGCGCCGACGTCGCAGCTGGTTGCGACGTTCGAACAGAGAAGCAAGGCGCTGGGCGATCTCATGGCCGCATGGCCCAAGGCGCAGACCGCCGCGAAACAGGCGCTTCGGTAGCGGCAGAGCGCGACACAAAGCGCTCCTACATCTTCGAATCCGCGTAGTCGCGCAGGGCGTCGCGGAGGCTGTCCGGTCCTTCCTGAGCGTGTTCCCACGAGACGAGGCCGGTGGTTTCGGGAATCAGGCCGAGCCACGCGGCGCCATCTTCGGTGCCGGTGACGCCCCCCATGGCCACGAGTTGGGCCGAGGCGGCAAGCGACTGGAACGTGCCGCGATGGCGTTTGTGCACGGGCAGAATGGTAATCGACAGCCGGCCGCCCGTAGACGGACGCAGCCTGACCACACCCGGGCCGTCGTGAGGCAGCGCGAGGTCAGGCATCGGAGCCTGGATGTCGGTCGCCAACACCGAGATCATCCTGAAGATGTCGTCCGGCCCATCTTCGGGATGAGTGGCGAAGAGTATGCGCGAGCCGCCGGCACCGAGAAAAAGAAGCTTCTGGTGCCACGAATCCAGGACCCCCTGAAGGACGATGGCCTGGGTGTGGTACTCGCCCAGGATCCCTGACGAAGAGAGCCAGGCCACGGCGAGGCGGATTTTGAGGGAAGCTAGCGGTATGGCCGCCAGAAGCTGTGGGGTGGTGATCTTCGGCTTATTGGCGATCACCTCGAGCACTTGAGGAGCGCCGCAGAAAAGGTCGTCCGTCACCACCCGGATGCCGCGCGAGCTGAGACCCAGCCGGGTCGATTCGTCGGGGAAGTGGGCGGAGTTCCGTTCAAACTCGTCTTCGAGGCGGACTGTTTCCATCAGGAACGATGTGAGATCAAGCCCCCCTGCAGCCTCCGTGGGCGCCGCCGCCGCAAAGGAGAACGCGCCGGTTCGCGTCGAGAGCATCTCGATCACCGCTTCGCCGTCGCTGAGCCTGGAGATCGATGCGGACAACAACGATCCACGATTGAGGATGCATCGCCCCTCGCCGGTAGGTGTCGTCACTTTAAGCAGTCCGCTCTTCCGAGAGCTCGACAACAGCTCGAACACCTCATAGAGCGAAAAGACCTCCATCCGGCCCGAAAGATCGGATTCCGAAATCACGCCCGTCATCGCCGGCCGGACAATTTTCTCCGTCTTTGCCAAAACGCTTATCCTCCCGTTAGCTCGCTACAACCGCCGTCTCCACCGACCCCAAACCAGCGTGCCGATCAGGGGCTGGCCGGCGGTTTTTCAAGCGCTCGCTTAATGCTGCCGGGTTCCGACCCGGCGGAATAGTCCGCGTAGTGAGCCGAGTAGTAGTACTTGTAGTAATGAGAGTCCCGACTCAAGTCGACTCGGTTAAGGACCAGGCCCCGCACCTTGGCCCCCACTGCGGCCAGTTGCTCGAGGGAAGCTCGAACTGCCCCCACGGGGGTTGAATTCGCCCCGATAACCACGAGAACCGAATCGGCCAGCCGGCAGAGAATGGCGGCGTCGGCGACGGCCAGAACGGGCGGAGCGTCACAGATAATCCAATCGTAATCGGCACGGATCGACTCGATCGTGCTGATCAGGCTCTCGCGGTTCAGGACCTCGGCAGGATTGGGGCGCGTCGTTCCGCCAGGCAGGAGGTCGAGGCCCGGCACCCGAGTCGGGGTGATGCACGTTTCCCTGGGACTTCCATCGGCGAGATCAGACAGGCCCGCTCGATCCGTGGCGGAAAGAAGGCGCGAAAGCGAGGCGCGGCGGAGGTCGCCGTCCACCAATAGGACCCTGAGTCCGGCCCGAGCCAGGGCGATGGCAAGGCCGCAACACGTCGTCGTCTTGCCCTCACCCTCGCGCGAACTTGTCAACAGCAAAACGACGTGGCGCTTCGAGTCATCGCCGGATATCAGGTTGGTTCGGAGAAGGCGATAGGCTTCGAAGAGCCGGTTCAATTCCGCGACTTCAGGGGCGAAGAGATCGAAGCGAGGCAAACGGACCAGAGGAACCATACCGAGAAGGGGCATTCCGAGGCTGGCCTTGACGTCGTCCGGTGTCTTGATGGTCTCGTCCAGATACGACCTGAGCCAGGCGAGAGAAAGGCCGACAATGATCCCGATGGCGAGGGCATACCGAAAATTCCTCGCCCGCTGAGGTGAGCTCGGAACATGAGACGCCTCGGCCCGCTGAAGCACGTTCGGGGAAAAGAAGACTTCATCATCGGACTCGCGAACACTCCGGTCGATAAGTTCACCGACGGCGCGCTGGCCCGCCTGCGCCTGCTTCTGGATGAAAGTGTATTCGATGGCATTCTTGTCCAGTCGAGCCAGATTGCGCTGCGCCGTCTCGATCGCAAGGTTGAGGTCGCTCTCTTCGCGCTGCGCCATTTTGTGATCGCGGGCGATGCCGTCTTGCATCGAGGTCAGACGGGTGTTCAGTCGCTGGCGCGCCAACTCCAGATCCGAGCGAAGGCCGACGATCTCAGGGTGAAGGTCTCCCAGGGTCGCCCCGCCACGGGCTATCCGAGACTCGAGATCGGCGATGCGTCCGGAGGCTTCAGAGACCTCGCGATCGTCACGGATGGATGGAATCGTGAGCATTTCTCCCAAAGAGAGTCGCTGACTCTCTTCGAAGAGCGCCCGGCGGGCGAGTCCGCTCTGGCGGGCCGTGATCAGGGCGTCCTGAAGACGAGCCAGTTCCTTGTCCAGCATCTCGCGGCGCGACTGGGCTCCCTGGAGACCTTCCTTCTTCTCGAACTGCTTCAACTTTCCGAGGGTCTCCACCGCACGGTCCTGACGTTGGGCCACTTTTTCTTCGGTCTGCTGACGTACCGCTCCGGCGGCGCCTTTGGTTTGTGTCGCCGCGTCTTCGAGATACACAGCCATCAGCCGATTGACGGCCATCGCCGCCGCGTTCGGGTCGTAGGCTCTGAAGCGAACATAGACCCATGAGGACGGGGGCTCGTACTCGACCATGAGTCGCGACCGAAAGGCAATCACAAGATCGGGCGATTCAGATCCATATTTTCGGGCGAGACCGAACCGCGACTGGGCTTCTTCCTCGATGCGTTCCCTCCAGTCTCCGATCGGCCCTTTCGCAAGCTCCGCGGCAAGGAGGGGATCGCTCCCGGTCACCGCCACCAGGGCCAACTCGTGGGACTTGAGAAGTCGGACCTGGTAGTCGAGCGCCGCCGCCTTTCTCGTTTGGTCCACCGAACCCCGGGCCTTCAGGGTTGAAACCCCCGCTTCGTCCAGAGAGACAACCGAAACCGCCTCATAAAGCGGCCTCGAGCCGTAGTTGTAGGCAGCCGCGACCAGCAGGGCCATCGCCACGCAGGATCCAATGAGGCGGCGACTGCGGAAAAGGACCCCAAACTCCCGACGCAGCGACGAGTGCATCGAAACACCAGCAGCGTTCGCCGAATCATCAGGGAACCACGTCTGCTGAGTTTGGCTCATCGAACCTCGAAGCATAAGTCTATCGCCCGAGACCCTGGAAGCACGGCTCGAGACACGTCCTTAAAAGCGATGGCCTCTGAATCGCCGGCCCGCGGCGCCTCCGCCACCGCTCAGGTATCTTCTCCCTCCCTGTGAAAACGCTGCGAACCGTCGTGCGCGCTCTTGCGTTCGCGCTCCGGCCAACCGGGAAACGCTGGAACAGCGCTCTCGCGAAGGTGATGACGGCGGTCGCCGCGGGGACCTTCAACCAACGCGAGCTCGAAGAGGCGCGGGTCCGGCACTGGGCTTCTTTCGCCGATGAGCATCACAGCCGCAAGCAGGGTCTGTTTCAGTGGGAGGCGCGCTTCTACAAACCCTTCCTCAAGCCCGGCGCGCGGCTTCTGGTGGTCGGGGCGGGTTCGGGCCGCGACGTACTGTGTTTCCTGCGCGAGGGCTGCGTCGTAACCGCGATCGACGAGTCCGCAGATGCCCTCCGGGGCCTGGAGCGGCGGCTCGCTCAGGCCGAACTCTCGGCGCGAGTAGAACCGGCCTCGATCGCCGACTTCGAAAGCGACGAGCGGTTCGACGTGGTGATTTTTTCGTGGCTCGCTTACATCCTGATTCCCGCGAGACCGACACGGCTTTCCGCCCTGCGGAGATCCGCGCAGGCCCTGGCACCCGGTGGGGCCATTCTGATCTCCTACAAGCAGGGAAAGGGCTCCCCACGTCTCGGCCAGCTCTCGCGCGGGGTGGCGAGGCTTCTCAGGGGCGCGCCGTCAGAAGATTTCGAGGAGTTCAATTTCTCCGGACCGGCGGCCCAGCCCCGCGTCTACCACAGCCGCTTTTACACCGCCGGCGAGATCGAGGCTGAGGCGGTGGAAGCGGGCCTGGCTGTCGTCGAAGGCCACAATGGAACCCCAGGATGGGACGACCCCAGCTGGGTCATTCTGGGAGTTCCAGGGTTCCGGAGTCTGGGCTCCGGCAATGGCGGTTAGGCCTGGACCCGCCGCGCTGCTCGCGCCATCAGGTCGGCTCGCTTCATGAGGGCCTCGATCTCGCTCTGACCGACGGCCACCGCCGATGCCGCGTTGCTCTCGGCGTCCACCAGGACCGCGCTCGGAGTTCCGTTGACGCCGTAGGCGCGGTTCACGGCGCCTCCGTCATCAAGCAGAACGGGAGAGACGAAACCTTCCGCCTCGTTGGCCGCCCGTGTCCCCGCCGCCACGAACACCATCTGCGCGGACGAGACCGTCTGCTGCTTCTCCCGCAGGCGCAATTGCGGGGCGAGGCCCCGACAATAACCGCACGTCGGGTTCCAGAAGACCAGCACCGTGAGGCGTCCCGCGAAGTCGCCCAAATCGACATCCCCGCCGCGCAGCGCAGGGAGCTTGAAGGGCGGGGCGGGGTCGCCGGCGAGGACGCGCGTCGCGTCGGCCGGCGGCGGCGGGCTCAAAACGCTCACCGGCGCATCTCGTCTCGCACGCTCAACCCAGGCTTCGACCAACTGACGGATCTCGACCGCGCCCGTCGCGATGCGGCTCGCGATGCGCCGGTTGCCATCGACGATGACCGCGACCGGTGTCGCCTCCGCTTGGTAGGCCTCGGCCACCTCAGCGCCGCCCTGCAACAGAACATTTCGCATGCCGAGCTCCTCGGCCTTGGCCCGATTTTCGAACGCGGAGCGCCGGCTCACGAGGACGATGGTCAGCGCCTCGCCGTGACGCTCCTGCCACTGCGCGATTTCCGGAAGCAGCGCCGAGCAGGGACGGCAATTCGGATCCGTAAAGAGGAGCAGCACGTTCCGATCCTCGGCCACGAGATCCTGAAGAGTCACGCGTTTGCCGTCGAGGGATGGCAGATCGAACCCGGGAGCGAGCGTGCCGGGCGGCCAGCCGATGGTGGTTAAGGCCGTCGCAACCCCGGAGGGCGCCGGGAACATAACCCTTGGGGAAGCAACGGGCGCCCCCCGCCTCGCCCACAGACCCAGGAGGATCGCGGCCTGCAACAGACCGATGAGGGCCAGGGCGGTGTCGGGTCCTGCGGCGGAAACAACCGCAGCCATGTGCTCAACGATTCCCTTCTGCGTTCCGCTCGGCCCAGCGGCCACGACAATCGCCGCGAGCGCCATGAAAACGAGGTCCCGCGCGAGAGTCCAATTCGAGATGGCCTGGCCGCTCGCTTCACCGAAACACGCGCAAGCAGGCTTTCGGCCCTGCCACAGGTTCCAGCCGATGAGCGCCGTAAAGATGAGAAAGAGTGCCATGGCGGCGAGGGCTCCAAGGTAAGCCGTCGGACCAAAGAAGAGAAGGCCCGCGACGAGGAGTTCCGTCGGCGCCAGCCACCGCCCCACCCACTTCGCGATTCGCAGCGACAACCCGAAATCTTGAGCTGCCGTAGCGACCTCCGGAGAACCGAGTTTCGATAGTCCTGAGTAACCGAGAACGGCGAGGACGGTCAGACGGGCGACAAGAATCATGCCCGTCATTGTTAAGGAAACGTGGAACCCAACCTGGGTGGCTCCAGGTTACGCGCAAAGCATCGCGCCCGCGACTTGGCAACACTGCATCCCCGGGGAGCTGCACGCGAGGTCAGGGGCACAGCACTGGTTGTCGTTCGCACAGGCGGCGCCGATCGCGCCCTCTCCGCCAATGCAGCATTTCGTTGTGCTGCCTCCCGAGCCCACCGGCTGGCACATGCAACCTGCTCCGCAAACAGGACCGGAACACTCGGCGTCGCTTGTGCAGGCTGCGCCCGGGGGCAGGTTCGAAGCCGCGGCCGCCGGAGTCGGAGCCACTATAGAAACGACGAGGGGGAGAGTGGCGGCACTCCCCAGGGATTTCAAGATCGCTCGCCGGGACATCCCGGTTTCAACTTCCCCTGAGGTCACGACCAGGCCCACACGTTCCAACTCCTTAACCGCGAGGGCCGCAAGCGCGGTTCTTTTCGCGTCGGCGAACTCTCCCATCAAGGGCTCCAGATCGGACATAAGCGCGCCGTCCGCGCTGGCCCGAAAAACCGCGGCGGCGCGGGCGTCCAAAAGATGGGCCTTGTTCGACTTGCGGTCGAAGACCACCATCTCTTCTCCGAGGCTCTCGATGATCAGGCGCGGATCCTGAATCGCCTGAACCAGAGGATCTGTTTCAGTCCGTTTCCTTCGTCCACGCATCACGACTGATGTTACACCCGACCCCTTGTGCGGAAGGGTTTCCCTGCGTGAGATAGCCTCTGGGCGAATGAGTCTGGGCGAATGAGCGAGAGCAGTCGAGGATCGCGGACCGACCGCATGGACGCCTCGGAAACGCTCCTTCTCGAAGCCGCCGGACGTCTCGAGGCGGAACCGTCGCTGGTTGCCTGGCGGGCCTTCCGGGAAAGAGTGAAGGAGGGCGACGAGAACATGGTCGCGAGACGGCTTATGCCCTTGGTATGCCGGAATCTGCTCAAGCTGGGCCACGCCCGGGATCCCTACCTCAGCCGAGCGTACGCTCAATCGTTCGGCGCCAACGCCCTCATGGTGGATCAGGCCGCGCTGGCTCTGCAGGCGCTTCATGAAGCCTCCATCAGAACCATGGTCCTCAAGGGCACCGCCCTCTTGCTTGTCCACTATCGCGATCTGGGCGCGCGACCGATGGCGGACGTGGACATACTCGTTCCTGAGTCCCGGGCGACCGATGCTCTGGACGCCCTGGAGGCTCTGGGATGGCGCGGCGACCCCTCGCGCCGATGGCTGAAGACGGAGTCGCACGCGGGCACCGTGGTGTCGCCCTCCGGCTTGAGTGTGGATCTGCATCGCCACGCCACCTACGAGGCTCGTTTTACTTCGGCTGACGAGGGGTTCTTCAAAGACTCTGTCCCGCTTGACGTTGCCGGGGCCTTGAGTTCAGCAATGAGCGCGGACGATCAGCTCCTTCACACCATCATCCATGGACAAAGGTGGAGCATCGCCCGCTCGCCCATCTGGGTGATCGACGCGGCCACCATCCTGCGCGCAGGCGGCGTTGATATCCAGAAGACGGTCGCGAGAGCGGCGAGCCTCCGTTTATGCGTTGGTTTGCGGCATGGCCTTGAGATCATGCGTCAGATCCTCGGAAGCGACGAGAGTCTGGAGGCTCTGTTGAGCGAACTGCGGGCCCACCCCAAGGCTCCGCTCAGGGTCCGACTCTCGACGGCGTCTGAACATATCGAACACTGGTTCCGGGTTCGCGAACCCGCGGGCTTCCTCGGCGCCCTGCCCAACCTGTGGTTCGCGTATCGCCGTTCGGAGCCCGGCGGTCAAGCGCCTTTGTCCGGCTTTGCGTCCTTCCTTTCGAGCGTGTGGCGTCTTGATCCCAACCAGAGCTTGGGCCGAGAGATGGTCGCGAAGGCGAGGCGCCGCCTTCGCTCTCGCTTTTAAGATTCCGGCCTCAACCGCCCTTTGGCCGGCCCTGGCAGGCCAGTGAGCACGGCGTCGACAAAGGCGTCCGCGTCGCCGCGGACTCCGGAAAAAACCGGAACCCTCCTCGCCACGCCGGAGAGGATGGGCACAATCACCTCAGGCCGAATCTGAGCCCCGGGCGCGTGAGCGAAAAGCTCAGCGAACGCGGCGGCGCCTCGACGTCGCTCAAAGGTCGGGCCGGTCGCGAGGGGATCGTAGACGCCACACCAAACCAGGGCAATGGGCAGCGCGCGGTCCGCCGGTTTGGCTCCCAGTTTCTTGAACGGCGTTCGCTTCGAAACGCCGCCCGTTTTTGGCCTGAGTCCGATCGGGCGCGGGAAGGGATGCGCCCGCAATTCCCCGTCGATGGGGACCATGTCATCGGAAAGATAGGAAGCGCCTCTCTTCAGGAACGCGGTCACGAGTGTGCTCTTGCCCGCGTGAGAGCGGCCGGGAAAGAGGATCGCCTTCCCTTCAATTTCAACACCACCCGCGTGAAGGAAGGCGAACTTTCCGGAACAGGTCGAAGCCAGGGTTTCGAACCAGGCTTCAACGGCGAGACCCAAGGCCGTCCTGGACGGTCCGAGAAAAACCAGCCGATCTCCCGCGGTGACTTCAATGTTGGCTCCCACGGCCCGAACGCTGAAGAGCGGACCCGACGAGAGTCGTTGCCACACCCGAAAGCCACTCGGTAGGCCAAGCAGAGTGCGCCGAAGGAGTTTCTCGCTGGAAGCGGTCACTCGTGCGGAGACGCCCCAGCCAAGGACGGATCGGCCGAGCCTAGACGATGCCGTCGCCTTCATTCCCACAATCCTTCAGCCCCTGATCCACAGGAAACCGCTCCCCCTGTCCACAGGATTTCAACACGGTTCACACATCCGTCTCCACAAAGAACACACAGGTATTTCCACAGGTGACTCGCTGGCGCTCGGAACTAGACCCGAACGAGCGGGTCGAAAAGCCGCCGGTGCTCGTCGACCGCGAAACGGTCCGTCATTCCCGCGATGTAGTCGCAGATGACACGATGCACAGAATCCGCATCGAATCGCGCCTGATACTGCGGGGGAAGCTGCAGGGGTTCCGTGCTGTAGGAACCGAAGAGGTCGCGAAGAATGCGCCCGGCCTTGTCGGCCATCCGCATCACGCGCCAGTTGCGGTACATGTTGGCGAAGAGGAAAGCCTTCAATTCGCGAACGCTCGCCGCCATCTCGTCGGAATAGGAGACGAGACGCCCGCCCACGCTCCGCACGTCATCGAGCGTGCGCACACGGCTGGCCTGAATGCGCTGAAGCGTGGTCATGACCAGATCGTTGAGGCAGCGATCGATGATCTTGGAAACGATCTGACGCCGAAGCACCGAATCTTCACCGGGACCTTCGCGCAACACCGACTCGTGGGCCGAGCGGAAGAGGCCGACCGAGCGGATCTGTTCGATGGTGAACATGGCCGAGTTGAGGCCGTCGTCGATGTCATGATTGTTGTAGGCGATTTCGTCCACGAAGTCGACGAGTTGGGCCTCCAGCGTCGGCGCCTCGCCCCGGGCGTACTCCTCCGGCGCTTTCGCGTCCGAGTCGGCCTGGTGCTTGATGATGCCTTCGCGCACTTCCCAGGTGAGATTCAGTCCCGGATAGTCCGGAGAGCGCCGTTCGAGCGTCTCCAGGACGCGCAGGGTCTGTCGGTTGTGCTCAAAACCGCCGTGATCCTTCATCAGCTCGGCCATGACCCGCTCGCCCGCGTGGCCGAACGGCGTATGGCCGAGGTCGTGACCGAGGACGAGGGCCTCGACCAGTTCTTCGTTCAGAGCCAGGATGCGGGCGGCCGTGCGTCCGATCTGAGCGCCTTCGAGGCTGTGGGTGAGCCGCGTCCGATAGTTGTCGCCTTCGTGATTGACGAAGACCTGGGTCTTGTATTCGAGGCGTCTGAACGATGACGTGTGGATGACCCGGTCGCGGTCGCGTTGAAAACAGGTCCGGAGCGGATGTTCAAGCTCCGTGTATCGGCGCCCGCGACTGGAGGCGCTCTTCATCGCCCAGGGCGAGAGGCGCTCCGCCTCCCAGCGCTCCTGAGCCACGCGATCGACGAAAGTCATAGAGGGTTGATCTTAGCCTCGGCACGGTATGGTGTAGGGGGTACGAGGCCGAACCCACATGAACAAGCGGAGGCGAGTTCACCTCGCCGAAGCGAACGGGGTCTGGGGGCTGAGCATTGAGACGGATGGCTTGTGCGGCCCCCAGCCCGCAATGAGGAGCGTTTTAGAATGGATGAAAAGAAGTCCGTTAACTTTACCGTCGTGCCGGCGGATGACGCTTCGCCGCGCACGTATTCTAATTTCTGCGCAATTCAGCACTCGCCCTTCGACTTCACTCTGACCTTCTGCGAAATGATGCCGATCACGGAGACGCAGTTCGTGCCCGGCCAGGACCATCAATTCATCAAGGCGCCGGTGAAGACGCGGGTGGTGGTGCCGGTGCAGATCATTCCTGGCCTCGTCGCGGCCTTGCAGGAGAACTATCGGATGTATCAGGAGGCCTATGGTCCGACGAAGGGACCCCTGCATTGACGGAGACAAAGCTCGTAGCCCGTACCGGCGCGATTCTGGACCGCCTGGAAGAGCTCTATCCGGACGCCGATTGTGAACTGAACTACGGCAACGCCTTTGAGCTCCTGATCGCGACGATTCTTTCCGCGCAGTGCACGGACAAGCGCGTGAATGCGGTCACGCCGCAACTCTTCGCGCGGTACCCCACCGCGGCCGATCTGGCGAAGGCGGCGCTGCCCGAAGTCGAGGAAATCATCCGGTCCACGGGCTTCTTTCGGGCCAAGTCGAAGAGCATCACGGCGTGCGCTCAGGCGCTTTTGGCCCACCACGGCGGCGATGTGCCACGCGACTTCGAAGCTGCGGTAAAGCTCAAGGGCGTCGGGCGAAAAACCGCGAGCGTCGTATTGGGTCACGCGTACGGAATCGCGAAGGGGATCGCAGTCGACACTCACGTGCTTCGCCTCACCTCGCGGCTGGGGCTCTCAAAGCACGATGATCCGATCGGCGTCGAGCAGGACCTGATGGCGCTGGTTTCGCAAAAGCGCTGGATCAAGACCACGGATCTGCTCATCTTTC
>JANLWV010000047.1:0-16859 GCA_031364765.1 Vicinamibacteria bacterium | reverse complement strand
GTGCGGCCTGTGAGCACTGGCTCTATGACAAGGGTTATGGTCCGACGAACCTGACCCTGAAGGAATACCTGGGCGCCCTTTTTGGACCGAGCTCTTCGACTCACCCCATCGAAAAGCGCCAGTTCCCGATGATCGAGCTGTCGATGTATCCGGTCATCGATAGCGGCAAAACCCAACGCCCGCGGTAGGCCTTTCTCCCGAGAGATTGCTTCAGGCCAGTTTCTGCCCAAGGAGAGCGGCTGGGGTTCAGGCCGAGTGTGGCGACGCGGGCCGTCGTGAAGTCTCCAAAAGCTGGAACTGGCGTGCTGCCCGGCACAACCGACGTTCCCAGAGGCGCCGGGGAGCGCAGACGCCGTTCTAATTGAGGTTCCACGCGGACGCAGTGTAGCGCGGCGTCCGCAAGCCCTGAGTTAGCACGAACGTCATCGGCGGATCAGTGCAGTCAGGATGGCCATCAGGCGAAGCAGAACCACGCGGGCCTGAGGGCTGCCGGCGGGCGCGGTTTCGAGGTCGAGGAGGTCGAGAATCGCGAGGCATTCGAAGGCGCTGCCTCGCGACATGGCGTAGTGGCGAGCTTGATCGCGGGGGGTGCTTCGACCAGCACCCTCGGCCAGGTTCAAGACCGCGCTGATGCTGGCGCGATCGAGTTGATCTGAGAGTTCGGCGCGCTTGAGCGGCAGCCAGCGGACCACGCGGGCTCGGAACGCGAGTGCGAGGCGGTACGCGTCAAAACGGTGGAGCGAAGCGGTTGGCGCGAGGGATGCCACGGGAGGGGCGGCGGGAATCATGATGGAGACCTTTCTGAGGGCTCAAGCGTGGCCCTCACCTGGCAGGGCCACGCGTTGAAAGTCACGCTCCTCCTTCGCCCCGCCGCCACGGACGCTGCGTCCCTCGTGACAACTGCGTCGGATCGTGCGAGACGCTCCAGGACGGAGAGGGGCCAGCCTGATCCTGCCTGGGAAAGGAACGAGTCGCCCAGGCCCCCGGCGCTACTTGAACGACACGTGCGCGTAGACCGAAGGCGTCCGTAGGTTCGGTGTTCCGGTGCCAGCGCGAACGAAGCGGAGTCTTGGCGGGAACGTGAACGAACCGGAGTTTCTGGTTTCTTCGCGAACCTGAACGAATCGAGCGGTTCCCTCTATACAGAGTGGACTCAGAAGTGTCGGTCTAACGTGGTCAACCTACTTCTCCACCACGCAGATCAGGCCCTCGCCTGACGGCTGACTCTCGACCGCTCCGGTGCGTCCGGAGACGCGCCAGCGGAACGTTCCCAACCAGTTGAGGCGAAGGTCGAATTCCCGAGCGCCGATGTCGAGCGAGACCACCGGGACATCGCTGTCTATGGACAGAACGTCGAGATGGTAAAACGCTTCCCGGCCCGTCCAGGTCAGGCGAACAATTTCTCCCAGGCGCACATAGCGGGGATCGGCGGATGGTGAAACGACTCGGGGTGCTTGGGCCATGACCAGGGGCTCGCGGGGGGCCGCGCCCGCGTTCACGACCGTGCCCCGGTTGATGCCAAGGCGCACCACCGTTCCCGCGGCTTCGACCGCGGCGCCGCCGCTGTAAGAAGCGACGAACGTCGTTTTTCCCTCCCGCCGTACCAGCGTGCGGCCCGACCCGCTGATCGCGGCCTCGGCCGTCACCACCCGAATCAGGGTGAGTTCCGGGTCGAGGTCGATCCGTCCGCTCTCGAGTCGCAGAGTCAGCACCCGATTGTTCTCGATCGAGACTTCCGACCCGTCGCTCATGGCAATGGCGGTCCAGGGAAACTCGAGGCGCGTGGTGCCTCCTTGGAGAGTTCGTACGCGGTCGCCGATGGCGAGGGCCTGATCTTCGGTCACCTTCATCCAGGCGCCGCCCGGCGTCTGGAACTCGACCCCCCCTTCCGCAAAAGCCAGGAGCGCCACTTCAATGCGTGCCTCAGCCGGAGCCTTCTTGGGCGATTTCAGGGCCCTGGGCGCTTGGGCCTGGACGTCTGAAACGAGGAAGGCAAAAAGAAGAAGGATCAGGGGGCAGGCGGGGCGGGAGAAGGCGGTGACCATCTTTCCAAAGCCTACGGTTGATCCACGGGTCGACGCCAATACGTTTTGATCGTGAACTTCTGAGCGGGTGCGGCGAAGCCATCGAGTCCGCTCAAACTCAGGGCGCTCACCCGCCAGTAGAGAACCCCGATGGGCAGGAGGCGCGGCGTCCAGCGCGTCCCTCGGACCCCGACCGACCGGTCGACGAGCTGTCCGCACCCGGCATCGCGACAGACCTCCACGGTATAACTCGCCGCTCCCGGCGTCGATTCCCAGCGGAAAGTGGGGTTTGAAAAGTCGAAAGACTGACGGTCGTTGGGCACGAGCGGTTTCGGCGCCGGCATCAGCTTCTCGGGCCCGCTGGTTCGTCCGTCGGTTGAAACCGCGATCCCCATCCCCGACGGAATGGCCACATCGCGCCCGGAAGCGCTCACGTCCGCATCGCCGTCGTAGACCATGATCCGGCTGCCCCCGTCGGTCGTCCGGCGGGCCTTTGACGCACCCTTGCCGGTCGTTCCTGGCTTCGCCGTGCCCCGGGTCTGGCCGATGTGGAATTCGATGGCGTTCTGGACGCCGTTCGGCTCCCGCTTGACCTCCAGTTCCGCCTGCCCGGCTCGAATCTCGATGGACTTCCGATGGACGTTCTCCGGCGAGGGCGCCGCCTCCCGCAGGAAGACGACCGACTCTTCGGAAACGATCATTCTTGATCCGTTGTCGAACTTGAGCTCGGAGGACGATTTCTCGAAAGTCCTCACACCGTCGCGCTCCTGCAGGACGCCGCCGATCGAGGCCGGGGCCCACGGCTTCGGAAAAGGCATCTGCTCGACCTGTCTGAAAACCTGTTCGATGGTAGCCCTGGTGGCGGCCACGGTCTGGATCCTGATCGTTGTACCGGGCTTGATGAAGTGAGGATCCCTGATGCCCGGGTTTGCGGTGATGAGTTCCGGCCACCGTCCAGAAGAACCCAGAAATTTCTGGGCGATTGATTCGAGCGTGTCGCCGGACTGGACGACGTAATTCCCCGAAGGCGGGACGGCCACGGTCTGGCCCAGGGCAGGGGATGCGATCAGACCGCAGTGGCCGACAAACGCGATCAAGAACAGGGCTTTCACGAATTCAGGCAATCAAGACCAGAAAAAATCAGGCACAGTTCTCGCCTTGTGAAAAATGGACCGACGGATCCCGGCGATGTTAGCCGAGCCTTGCTGAATCCGGAATTTCCGCGGTCGGAGTGTCGGAATCCTCAACCCCTGTCCCTTCGGCAAGGAAGGCCGGCGCGCTCCATTTCCAGCCGCTCGTCTCGGCCATGGTTTCGAGCGCTACGGCAAGAGCCTGACCGCGCCCAGAACCAGCACGAATCGACCCAGCAGCCCAGTGCGGAGAAGGCGGACGAATCTCGCGAGCTTTCTCCCAAAAAACCTGGGGTTGCGCGACGCGGGGCTCACTCAGAGGCTCGCTGGTCTCTGAGGGTCATGTGCGAACACCTTCAGGGCTCCGGCTAGGGCGACTTTCCTCTGCACGCCGCCACGGCCGCCGCGGGATCGATCGCATCCCGGCCTTCAATGATCGAAGTGATCTTGCCGGTCTCGTCGATGACGAAGGTCGTGCGATTCGCCCACATCTCGCCCTTGACCCGGTAGGCGGTGGCCGCCTTGCCGTCCTTGTCGGAGAGGAGGGGGAACGGAAGCTTCAGACTCTCGGCAAACTTGGTCTGGGTTTCGAGATCGTCAAGCGAAACGCCCAGGACCTGGGCGCTGGAGTCGTCGAACTGCGCTTTGCTGTCGCGCAGTCCCGACATCTCCTTCGTTCAACCCCCGGTGAAGGCCTTCGGATAGAAGGCAAGGACGACTTTTTTCTTGCCAAAAAAATCCGAAAGCTGGATGGTTTTTCCGGTCGATGCGGGAAGGGAAAAGGCCGGAGCCACGTCTCCCACTTTGAGTTTCGCCGCATCCCCTTCGGCCGGGAGAAGGAGAGCGAGCGCGAGCACGGTGATCATGGGCGCGACCCTAGCACGGAAAGTCGGGGCGTCTCTCTTGACACGGGGGATCCGAACGGCCTAAAAAGCGGTTCGACCATGGTGCGCAATTGAGCGAAAAGCAACGATCCCGATCTGAGGAGTTGCACGAGCTGCTGAGCGACCTCGGTCGCTGCGTCCAGGAGGCGGTGACGGGGTCGGCCGAAGTCTCGGCCGCGCTCGATCGAATCCGTGACCGGGGCTACGAGCCCTCGTTTGTGGTGGAGACGAGCGTCGCATCGGGCTCGACGTCCGCCACGGATGGAGAGACCGGCATCGAGATGAGCGTGGGCGTCCACCGTGGCCCGGACCCGGCCGAGGCCACCATGACGCCCCTCGACAAGAAATTCCTGCGCTCCCTGAAAATCAGCGTGGATTAGCGCGTCCGGCCCCCAGCTTGATGGTGGCCCCGCCGGCGAAGAGCGCGGCCGGTCCCAGTTCCTCTTCGATGCGCAGCAACTGATTGTATTTCGCCACCCGATCCGTCCGCGACGCCGAGCCGGTCTTGATCTGTCCGCAGTTCGTGGCCACCGCGAGGTCGGCGATGGTGACGTCCTCGGTCTCGCCGCTGCGGTGAGACAGGATCGAGGAATAGCCCGAGCGCGTGGCCAGGGCCACGCAGGCCAGCGTCTCGGAGAGCGTCCCGATCTGGTTGACCTTCACCAGGATCGAGTTGGCAATGCCTTTCGCGATCCCCTCGGCGAGGATCTCGGGATTGGTCACGAAAAGGTCGTCTCCGACCAGCTGGCACTTCGAGCCGAGGGCTGTGGTGAGCGCTTTCCACCCTTCCCAATCGCTTTCGCCCAAACCATCTTCAATGGACACGATTGGATACTTCTTCACCCACGACTCGTACATCGCCACCATCTGATCGGACGTCTTTGATTTCTCACCCGACTTCTTGAAGACGTACTTCCTGCCTTCGTGAAGCTCGCTCGCCGCGACATCGAGGGCCAGCGCGATTTCGGTTCCGGGTTTGTATCCGGCGGCGGTGATAGCGGAGAGCACCGTCTCAATCACGCCCTCGGACGAGGACAGATCGGGAGCAAAGCCGCCCTCGTCTCCCACCGATGTGGCCAACCCCTTCTTCTTGAGAATCCCTTTGAGGCAGTGGAACACCTCGGCGCCCATGCGCAGCGCTTCCGAGAACGACGGCGCGCCTACGGGCACGATCATGAACTCCTGGGGGTCGAGCTTGTTGTCCGCATGCGCGCCGCCGTTCACGATGTTCATGAGCGGCACGGGCAGCGTGCGGGCGAGCGGGCCTCCCAGATACCGGTACAGGGGCAGGGCCACGCTCTCGGCCGCGGCCTTCGCGGTGGCGAGCGAGACGGCGAGCATCGCGTTGGCTCCAAGGCGGGACTTGGTCTTCGTCCCGTCCGCGTCGATCATCAGCTGGTCGACCACGATCTGAAGGATCGCATCCTCGCCATTCAGAAGCTCCGCGATCTCGCCGTTCACTGCGGCGACTGCCTTGAGGACGCCATAGCCTCGGTACCGCTTCTGGTCCCGGTCGCGCCTCTCGACCGCCTCGCGTGATCCGGTGGAGGCGCCCGAAGGCACCGCGGCGCGTCCGAAACTCCCGTCTTGAAGCGTGACCTCGGCCTCGAGCGTCGGGTTGCCACGCGAGTCCAGGATTTCGCGAGCGTGGATGTCGGTGATTTCAGTGTTCATGGTTTCCTCAAGGTCCGGGTTTTCCGCTCCGAGGCGTCGGCCAAAGATAGCGTAGCGAGCCTCCTGCCATGGCCGCCGCCAAAACGCAAGTGAGCCGGCGACCAGCCGGCCGGCGCACGATCTGGTAGCGTCCCCTCTCCAACCCCGCCTCCGAAAACGTCAAGAAAAGGATCACCACCGAGCATGACCAACGGCTCGTCGCCCCTTCAGGAAGCGCTCGCGCACCTCGAATCGAAGTTCGAGGGCTTCAAGAAAACTCTCATCGAGCTCTCGAGAATTCCGAGCATCTCGGCCCACCCCTTTCCCCCCGAGGCGGTGCTGAAGTCCGCGGGAGCTATTGCCGAAGCCTTGCGGGCGGCCGGGGTGGAGAACGTCCAGATTCTGACCGTCGAGGGCGTCCACCCTTACGTCTACGGCGACTTCATGCGCCAGAAGGGCGCGCCGACCGTTCTGCTGTATGGCCACCACAACGTGCAGCCCGTCGGCAACGAGAGCCGGTGGTCCACCCCGCCGTTTGAACCGGTCGAGAAGGGCGGGAGGCTCTACGGTCGCGGCACCGCCGACGACAAGGGCGGCGTCATGACCCACGTGGCCGCAGTCGCCTGTTACCTGAAGACGATCGGATCTCTCCCCTGCAACGTGAAATTTGTGATCGAGGGCGAAGAGGAGATCGGGTCGGAGAATCTGGCGCTCTTCCTCAAGAAATACCGGAAGATGCTTGACGCCGACTTCATCGTTTTGTCCGACACCGCGAACTTCGACACCGGAGTGCCCGCGCTGACCTACCAGTTGCGCGGCATTGTCCAGGTCGACGTGGAAGTGGAGACGATCAAGCAGCCGCGACATTCAGGAATGTGGGGCGGTCCGATTCCAGACCCGGTCCAGGTCATGTCGCGGATAATTGCGGACCTGACCGGGCCGGACGGGAAGCTCAATGTGCCCGGGCTCTACAACAAGGTGGCAAAAACCGGGGCGAAACAGCTCGCCCGCATTCGCAAGCTGCCGTTCCGCGAGGCACAGTTCAAGAAGGAAGCGGGGATCCTGACCGGGGTGCGTCTTTCCGGCGAGGCTCGCTACTCGGTCTACGAGCGGATGTGGACCAGACCGTCGCTCACCGTGATTGCCATGGAGTCTCATCCGCTCAAGGGTTCGTCGAATCAGATTGTGAACGCGGCGCGCGCGCGTCTGTCGCTCCGGACCGTCCCCAACATGGATGGCGCCGACGCCGGGCGGCTTCTGGTGAAGCGTCTGACCAAGAATCCGCCCTATGGCGCCAAGGTGACGGCGAAGGTGACGGGCAACACGCCGTGGTGGACGACCGATCCGGAAGGCCCGGCGTTTGAAGCGGCGCGACGCGCCCTCAAGGCGGGCTACGGCAAGGAGACCGCGATGATCGGCGCCGGCGGCACGATCGGTTTCGTCGGCCCTTTCGCGAAGATGCTGGGCGGCGTGCCGTGCCTGTTGATGGGCGTCGAGGATCCGTACTGCAACGCCCACTCGGAGAACGAGAGCCTCGACCTCGCGGACTTCAAGAAGTCGATCCGCTCCGCGATCTTCCTGTACGACGAGCTGAGCCGGGTCGCCACCAAGTAACTAGGTCGAAACGCCCACCTGCCACGTGGCGGCGTATCCGTTCGAAGGAGATCCGCTCGGGGTGACCAGTTCGGAGGACAGGCTGTCTGCGAAGATACCGTCCGCCAAATTGGACGTTGGGTTGGTGCCTCGGGAGGCGTAGACGCCGTTCGCGTTCGTGGTCTGGATCCCACTAAGCAATGTCTGAAGCCAGCCCGTTTCTGTCGTGGACTGAAGCAGTCTCTCGTCAGCGTCGGCATCATCGATGTGGCCCGCGTGTCCAGGGTGCGGGTGGGCTCGCCGCGCCGGGTACGGCTCGTGCGTCAGACTGTGCCGACAGAACTCCTGGATCGTGTCTTCCTTACTCGCCTCGGCGACCCGCGAAAGATACAGACGGACAGCTGCGACTCGCTCTCGACGCCCCGACGCAAGCGACCCACTCGCCCCCCGGCCCCGCTCCATTCCTCGTCCCTCGCGAAGGCGACCCTCCGGAGCGTTGAAGGCCCCTTCCGTCCGCGAAGGCCCACGACACACGGGCACCCACACGAAGGACGCTCCCGCCGTCGCACGGGCACCGCCACGAATCACGGCTCACGCCCACGGATCACGGCTCACGGCCAAGCCCACGGCCCCGTCACCATCACGCAGCGCGGCCCCACGGGCAAGAGCCCACGAGCCCGCCCCGGCGAATCGTCCCGAACCCAGCAACTACGCCATAGGAGCGCGTACAATCACGCTCTCCGATGACAATTTCACGGGAGATTGCCCCGAGCAGGCCGAAGCGACGGACGATATGGGCCCCACGTTTTTAAGACTAGGGGTGGTGCGGGTCTTGCTCGGGCTCATCGGGTTCGCGGCCCTCGCCGTGTTGGTGGCCGCGCCACTCGCGGGCTGGCCGCGCGTGGTGCGGCTGCCGGCCATCCTCGTTCCGGCCCTTGCCCTGGCGCTCCTGGTGACGAGGCCGTGGCGATGGCAGGAGTCCGACCTTCGCGCTCTGGACCAGCAGCCATCCTCCCGCCTTGTCTGGTCGTCGGCATTCATCGCCGCATTGTCGCTCTTCTGGTACATCCTGACCCGATTTCAATCCGGCGAAATCAACGCCGTCGATTTCACCGTCTACTTCGACCGGCCGTGCTTTCAGACGGTCCAGGGCTCTCCGCTGTTTGTCGAGGTCTCGGACACTCCAGGATTCTCCAACCGCAGCGAGTTCGCCGATCATGCCTATTGGGCCATGCTCCCCATTTGCTCCCTCTACGCGATCGTCCCAAGCCCGTACTGGCTTCATGCCATCTCGGCCCTGGCCATCGTCGCGGGCGCCGTTTATGTCCTGCGCATCATGCAGCAGCTGGGCGCGGGCGGAGCCCTTGCGTGCGCTTCGGCGCTGGCCTTCATTCTCAATGACAACACGGCTCGAACGCTGAACTACGGCTTCCATCCCGAAGTGCTCTACGCATGGTTAATCCCTTGGATGATCGATGCGGGGCTGCGCCGTGCTCCAAGGTCGTTCCTCGTGGCTACGATGGCGTGCGTGCTGGTGAAGGAGGACGCGTGCCTGCCGATCTTCGCGGTCTCGGTGGCGCTGGCGCTCCACCGGTTCCCCAAAATGACCTGGGCCGACCGCCGGCTGTTCCTCATCCTGCCCAACGCGTTAGCACTCGCCAATCTGGCCGTCTACTACGGCTACGTGTCGCCCATGTTGACGGGACGGAGTGTCCCGACCTATGCGCACTTCTGGGCTAACTACGGCGAGACTCCTCTCCTGGCGCTTTTCGGCATGATGAGTCATCCCGGGCAGGTGCTGGCGAGCGCCCTGACCTCCGGAATATCGCGAGTGGCCAAGCCCCACTTGTTTCTTCCGTTGGTTGGCTGGAAGTGGGCGCTCGGCATCGTGCCGATCATTCTCATTTATGGGGCGTCGGTCAATCACCAGGTGCGGAACTTCGGCATCTACTACTCCATCGTCCTCGTTCCGTTTCTGGTCATCGCCGCCTCCTCAGGCGCTCTGACCGTGACCCGAAGGCTCATCAACAACGGCGGCCACGCGCAGTTAGCCGCGGCCAGCATCGTGCTGCTTGGTTCGCTTCTGGTCGGCAGCTGGCACCGCGGTTATTCGTTGCGTCCCTGGAAAGCGAGCATTGCCGCCCTTCCCGGGGCGCTGAGCACATTCTCCAGCGAGCCCATCGTCTTGGTGCAGAGCGGTCTTTTTCCCCACGCCGGATACGACACGCGATTCAAACTCCTCACCCCTGAAACTCTCAGCGATCCCAGGCATGCCGGAGTCCCGGTGATTCTGGCCGAACGCGACGGCGCCTATCCATTCAAGAACGAGGATCTGGCGGGCCTGCGCGCGCTCCCGCCGATTAGTGCTCTGCCCGGCGGGCTCATCGCCGTGCGATTGCCCAGCGCGCCGGGCCGTTGAAGTCTCGTACGCCTACCCAGGCGAATCGTCCAGCAGGACTTCCAGCACTCGCAGTTCCCGCTTCACAAACAGTCGCTCCGCCACTGCGATGAGAACCGCGTAGGCCGCCAAAGCACCGACGCAGGACAGGACCAGGAGGCCGGGCCGGTAGGCCCCGTCGAGACGCGAACTCAACCACAGGAGAAACAGGAACGGAGCGGAGATGACGGCGGTCGCGAGGGTGGCCAGAAGACTCAGAACGCCGTTGCTGCTTTGTCTGGCGTCGACGCGCCGGGCGAAAGGATTGAAACGGTCCCGGGGCAGGGCGAAGGGTCTCAGGATCGAGACGAAATGCTGGACGGCCATGCTGATGGGAACGAGCGCCACGGCGAGTGCCACCATGGAAAACGCCGAATCGGCGCCCCCTCGCCAGGCCGTGACCGCGACAATCGCGAGGAGGGGCGGAAGCCGGAACAGGAAGCCGGAGACGTCGCTTGCCACGAGCATCGCGGCCCGCGATACCGGGGTGCAGAGAATCAACGCGATGCCGCGGCCGATCACCAGAAAGGCGTTTCCTCCGACCAGGCTCAAGAACACCACCATGGCGAAGGCGCTGCCCGGGGTCTGGCCCGGTCTGGATAACGAGAGGGCAAAAAGGCCCATCATCAATGTCGGCATCAGAAGAGCCATGCGCGCGGCCGGGGTCCGCAACTGTGTGCGCAGCTGTGTTTCGATGAGCGCCCCCAGGGCGCCGGGCAGAAAAACACGCGCGGGACGCGGTGTTTCGGCCTGTTTTTCGATTCGGTCCTCTCCTTCACCGGCGAGGATCCGGTTCAAGAGGGTCAGGGAAAGGACAGCGATGCCGAGAAGCAGCAGAAGGGCAGGCGCCGCGAACCCCAGGCTTTGCTTCACGTCTCCGGCGCCGGCATACACCGCGGCCCGAGCGGCCCACCCGAGCGGTGAGAGCTGTGCTACCGGTCCGGCCAGAGGGCGAAGAAATTCCCGGACGCCGTGGTAGTTGAGAAGCGAGGGCAGAAAGAAGACTGAAAATGCGAAAACTCGGGCCAGATCGGAGATCCACGTCCGCCGGGAGATGAGGATGGCGAAAAGAGACATCGCGTGCGCCCCGGCCAGGAGGGTCAGGTGAGACAACAGGGCCAAAGGCAAGGTGACGAGGATCAGGGCGGGATGTGAGGCCGCGCCGAGGCCCGCGCCGATGAGCACCGGGGATTCGAGCAACAGGGGCGTGACCACGCCGGTCAGGAGCGAATAGACCAGAAGCTCCGCTCGGCGAATGGGCAGATGAAGAAGGTTCTGAAGAGAGCCGCCCGCGAGATTCGTGAGAATCAAGGGACGAGTCAGAAAAAAGACGCCGAACATCGTCACCACCAGCGAGGCGAGGTCGGCGAAGCGCTCGACCCGCGCCCCCCGGCTCTGCGACAGGGCAAAGTAGGCCCCGACACCCATGGCGCAGGTGAAAGCGACATAGAAAAGGCCGCCCAGAACCACAAGGATCGACGACGCGCCCGCAGAAAAGAAGCCGCGCAGGCGGGTTCGCCAGGAGAGACCGAGGAGAAGCAGGAGGCGGCTCACGCGTCCTCGCCCAGGAACGACGGCGGCGTCTTCGGCTTCACCGCCCCCACCACCTGCAGGAACACGTCTTCGAGCCGCGCGTCGGCCCCCATTTGCCGAAGGCGCTTGATGTCCTCGATCGAGCCGGAGGCCACGAGCCTGCCTTCATGGATGACCCCGATCTCATCACACAGCCGCTCGGCCATGTCGAGGACGTGAGTGGTGAAGAAGATGGTGAGGCCTTTGGCGACGAGTGACCGCAGAAGGTCCGCCACGGTTTTTACCGAAACCGGGTCGACGCCGTTTAAAGCTTCGTCGAGGAAGAGGACCTTCGGCTTGTGGATGAGAGCGGCGGCGAGGGCCAGCTTCTTCTTCATCCCAAGCGAATACTCAAGAACGGCCTGCGCCTTCGCTTCCGTGAGATCGAAGTATTCGAGAAGCTCGTCGCCGCGCCGCCGGGCCTCCCCGGTTGAAAGGCCCTGGATCCGTCCGGTGAAAAGCAGCGTCTCCTCGCCGGTGAGTCGATCGAAGAGGGGAAGATCGTCGGGGACGAGACCGATGCTGGCCTTCACCGAAATCGGATCGGCCTCAATCGACTGGCCCAGGATGAGGACGTCGCCGCTGGTGGGCTTCAGAAGACCGGTGAGCATCCGCAAGGTGGTGCTTTTTCCGGCCCCGTTTGGGCCGAGGAATGCGTAGAGCACTCCCTTTCGCACCGAGAGCGAGAGATCCCGAACCGCCGCTTTGTTCTTGTAGGCCTTGACGAGGTTTCGAGCCTCAATCGCAAAATCGCCCATCAGGAAGTTCCCAGAAGCCGCGAGTAAATGGAACGCGCGCGGCCAAGGTCCGAAGTGCCTTTCACGAGCGCGCGACCGTCCCTGAAGAGCAGCATCTCGGAGTTCGTCTCCTTGAGCCGGACCACGTGTTCAGACAGAGTCACATCGCCGAGCGCGCGCCACGTCACCGCAATGGCGTCGATGTCGAGAGACAGGCCCTTCGTGGGGGGGCGGATCTGGACCGCGTCCCGCCCGCACAGAAACGCGTCTCCTCCGCTCTGCACCCGGGTCAGAAAGACGCCGTCGACGCAGCCTGCGCACGACGGCTCGGTCTGGCTGAGGTCGATCCGATCGAACTGCGCCGACCAGACATCGATGCTCACCAGAGCGACACTCACCGCCTCGGGATGGCCGGTAAGGATCTTCAGGGCCTCCGCCCCTTGAAGCCCGGCGATCACCTGGACAATGGGGGCGATGACCCCGGCGGTGTCGCAGGTGGGCGAAGAGCCCTGGGGCGGCGCTTCGCCCAGAACGCAGCGCAGGCAGGGCGTGGTTCTAAGGCCGCGCAAAACGGGCAGGACCAGGCCGTACGATCCGACGCACGCCCCGTAGATCCACGGAACCTTGGTCTCGATGCTGAGGTCGTTGAGGACGTAGCGCGTGTCGAAGTTGTCGGTGCCGTCGAGGAACAGGTCGATGTCCCCGAGGAGGCTGCGGGCGTTGTCCCAGGTGAGATCCTCGACCCGGGCGTCGATGACCACATCGGAGTTCACGGTCTCGAGTCGCGCCTTGGCCGCGAGAGCCTTCGGCAGCAGCGCCTTCGCGTCGGCTTCGGTGAAGAGAGACTGCCGTTGCAGGTTCGATTCTTCGACAATGTCGCGGTCGATGAGTCGAATGAAGCCAACCCCGGCGCGGGTCATGGTCTCCGCGAGCTGAGAACCGAGGGCGCCACAGCCGACCACGGCCACCCGAGCGGCCCGGAGTCTTTGCTGACCCTCTCGCCCGATGGGCGCGAAAATCTCCTGACGGGAGTACCGCACGGACCGGGACGCATCGGACTTGGGAGCATTCACGGTTCTGCGCCTAGGCGGCGCGCGTCTGGGCGAGGAGCAGAGCGGCGGAACTCATGGCCGTTACCGGAGCCTCGTTTCCGGTCCAGACTTCAAACTGGGCCGCCGCCTGGGCCAGCAGCATTTCGAAACCGCTGATGACGGTGCAGCCCTCCTGCGCGGCCTCGCGCAGCAGGCGGGTCTCGAGCGGGTCGTAGTTCATTTCGAAAACCGTGGCGCCTTTCTTCAGTAGAGCCTGGGGCACGAGGGTTTGCTCGGCCATCGAGCTTCCGCCGACCGGCGTGGCGTTGATGAGAATGTCCCACTCGGCATTGCGAAGGACACTCAGGTCGCCTGCGGCGCAGCCCACTTGCGATCCGACCTCAACCGCCTTCTCCCGATTCCGCGCCAGGATTCGGACCCGCGCCCCCCGCTCCTCGAGCGCCATGGCCGCTGCCCGCGCGGCGCCGCCAGCACCCAGGATGATGACCGACTTGCCCTTGATCTCGCCGCGTTTCCGCAGCGGTGTCACCACGCCGAGGCCGTCGGTGCTGGTGCCATGGAGCTGGCCGGTTTCGTGAACCACCACCGTGTTGACGCTGCCGCATTGCGCGACCGTCGCATCTACCGCCTGCATGTGGCCCACCATCTCAACCTTGTAGGGTCGAGTGACCGAAAAGCCTGAGAGGCCAAGATGCGGGAAAGCCTGGAAGAAAGCGGAAAGCGAATCGGCCTGCAGCGGGACGAAGACGGCATCGAGACCGGACTCACGGAAGCCGCGATTGTGCATGGAGGGGGACAGGCTCCGCAAAACATCGCCGCCGACCAGGCCGTAGACCTTTGTCTCAGCGTTGACGGCTTTGACGCCGTAGACCGTGTCCATTTCCTCGGCGGGGATCTGGCCGGCCGCCGCTTCGTGTCCCCGGCCCGCCGACGCGTAAACGAAGGGCGCCCCATACTTGGGTCCCACGATGCGCGAAATGGCGCCGAGGGGTCCGAGTGCTATCGCGATGAGCGGCGGCTTCGATCCAGCATGTCGTCGGACCAATTCCATCAGGCGCCCGACATCCGCCATCGACCGGGGACTGACCGCGATCTTCACGATGTCGGCGCCCGTCTTGCACATGCCCTGGTAGAGGGTCTCGAGGTCCTGGGGCGTTCCGGTCATGTCGTGAAACGAGACGATCAGGCCCTTGCCCGCCTTCTCCGTCATGATGTCGAAGAAGCCGCTTCGGTACTCGACATCCACGTAGTCGTAGCCGCGGCGCGCCGCTTCGAGAAGAAGGCCGTGACGCTTCGGGTCGTCGTCCTTCATCTTTCCGCCTTCCGAGGCCGACCGGGCGGTGAAAATGAGGGGTTTGCTTCGCACCCGCAGAATGGTGAGAAGGTCGAGGTCGGTGACGAGATCGCCTCGAATCTCGAACAGGTCGGCGAGCCCGGAAAGGTCGGCCATGCGGTCGACGAGATCGACGGTTAACTTTTCGGTCAAGGAGATGCAAAGAGAGGCCACGCGGGCGGTAGTCTAACGCCGCACTTCCATGCCGGACGCCCTGCTTCTCTCCCGTGCCGACCTTGAAAAAGCGCTGGATTTCTCTTCGGTTCTAGCCGTTCTTGAAGAAGCTTTCGAAATGGATCGGCGCGGTGAGTGGGACACTCCCAAGAGGATCACCGCCAGAACCAGAGCCGGCGGTGTGCTCGCCATGCCCTGCGCGGGCGGCGCGCCCCAAGCCCTGGGCGCAAAGCTCGTCAGTACATTCCCGGGCAACACCGCGCTCGGTCTACCGAGCGTCTCCGGCCTTTATGTATTGTTCGATCCAAACACCGGCGCCCCCCGGTCGGTCATGGACGGCGCCTACCTGACCCTGGTGCGCACCGCCGCCGTCTCTGCCCTGGCCACCCGCCTCCTCGCCCGAAAGGGCGCGCGGACTCTCGGCGTGCTGGGAGCGGGAGGGCAGGCTGAGTTTCACATTCGGCTCCTGGCCATGGTCAGGCCGATCGAGACGGTGGTGATCTGGGCTCGGCGGATCGAGCAGGCAAAGGCGCTGGTCAAAACCCTTCGGGCCCGTGAGGACCTGCGCCAGATCGCCTCGTGGGGAGTCGCCGGGGAGGCGAGGGAAGCTGCCGGTTGTGATGTCGTGGTAACCGCCACCGCCGCGACAGAGCCGGTCCTCCTGGGACGCTTTTTGCGCGAGGGCGGCCACGTCAATTCCATTGGAGCGCACACCAGGAATAGCCGGGAGATGGATACCGACGCGGTGACGCGGGCCTCCGTTCTGGTCACTGAGACCGCCGACACGCTCGGCGAAGCCGGCGATTTTCAGCTGGCCGAGCAGGAGGCGGGAAACGTGGTGGGACGCGTGGTCACGCTCGGAGAGGTGCTCGGCTCGTCTCGCGCGGAGGGATACGCCCGCGACCCGCGGGCCACGACGATCTTCAAGTCCTGCGGAGTGGCCTTCGAAGATCTGGCTCTGGCCGCCTTCGCGTTCAGACGATCCCTGGAAATGCGGCTGGGTGCGACCTTCGCGTTTGCCTGAGCGCCGGCCCATCAGGGATTCGGCGGCCCAACCTTGGCATAAACTGCGCCGCAAAGGAGACGTTCAATGACAAAACACTTCAAGCTGATGGGTTTCTACTTCTGGCTTCTCGGCCTTTTCACTGTCGGTCGATGGGCTGTTTCATTCTCGGGGATGGACTACGCAAGGGCGACCATGATCTTCAGCCTGGTTCCCCTCGCCCTCATCGCATCGGCGCATCACGCGGCATTTGCCCGGGCGTTTCAGGGGTACGGTCTGAAGGATGCGGCGGTCCTGGGCGCGCTGATCGGAATCGTGACCCAAGTCGTGATTTTTGCTTCGACGGCCCTCTCCTACGGTCTCGGCCTTTCCACCCTCTGGAACGCGCCGCAAGCTCTGAATCAGACCGCCGCCGTGCCCTTCGCCGCGGCCATGGTGGCCCGCGCGGGCGGCTTGGTGGTGAACACCATTCTCAACGTCATTGCCGCCTCCATCGGCTACGCGATGGGCGGGAGCCTGAAAGCCGGGAAATAGGAAAGCGGCCGCTTGAACGAACGCGATGTCTTTACCTTCTTTTCGACCGCGGCCTTCGCGAACGAGGCCGAGGAAAAGGATTTTGTCGAGACCGCGCGGACCCTCAAGTCCACGGACGCGCTGAGACTTCTTGAGGTCGCCACGAACCGCGCCCTGGCGCAGAAGGACCCGGGACGCCACACCAAGCGCCTAAAGCTCCTCTCCACGATCGCCGAGGCCTGGACCGACAAAGCGCTTTTCCTTCCCTTCGTTCGTGCGCTTAAGGCGGCGGACGCGCCGCTAAGGAGCGTTCTCGTCGACGCCATTCCAAGGGTCAACAGCGTGGAGGCGCACGGCGAGCTCGTGGGTTTGCTGCGCGCGCCCGAGCCTTTGTTGCGCGCCGCGGCCGCGCGAAGTCTCAGCAAGATCGGGGGACGCACCGTGTTCGATCTGGTGGGGAAGCTCGTGGCCGAACCGCCGTTTCCGGGTCGCCTCGAGGCCATGGATGTTCTCGTGGCCTTGGCTCCGCAGCACGCCCTGCCCCATCTCAAGTCCGTTCTTTCGGTCGGCAGCCCTCCGGAGAAACTCCGGGCCATCCAGCACCTCGCTTCGCCTGCGTGCTCCGAGAAAGATCCCCAGGGGTGCGTGGCCGCGCTGGCTCCCGTGCTTCTGGATCCGACCGAGACGATCGCCGCGGCGGCCGCGACTGGATTCTGCGCTCTCGCCACCGAAGATGACTATTTCGACAAGGCGG
>JANLWV010000506.1:0-13858 GCA_031364765.1 Vicinamibacteria bacterium | reverse complement strand
TCATGAGCGTCGATTTCCCCGCGCCGTTCTCGCCCAGAAGGACGTGAACCTCGCCGGCCATCAGGTCGAGGTCGACGCCATCGAGCGCTATCACTCCGGGAAATCGCTTCTGCACGCCGGTCATCGTGAGGAGCGGCGGCGACACCAGGGACTTCAAAACACCCGCGTGCCGGGCCACGTCGTCGATCGTCGGCCGCCTTTCGTTCTTCATGCTTGACACACAGCCATCACGTCACTAGCTTCGTAGTTATGGAACGTTCCAAGGCTAGCACGCAGAAAATGGGCGGTTCCCCGCTTCATTTCCCCGCGGGTTCCCTGGCCTCCGCCGGCCACCTTGTGGTGGTGACGCCTCTCGTCGCGGGTTGGGCCTATTCGGGCCTGCGCGTGGTGGCGCTCCAGGCGGGCGAGAGCTGCTCCATCGAAACCGGCCCGGATGAAATCCTGGTGGTGCCCCTTTCGGGCGGGGGCCGGGTCGAGTGTGAGGACTCCATCTTCGATCTTCAGGGTCGTCGCTCCGTGTTCTCTCGCGTGACCGACTTCGCCTACGTCCCACGCGACGCCCGGTTCACGCTCACGTCGGCTTTGGGGGGCGAGTTCGCCCTGCCGAGCGCGCGGGCGCGCCGGCGGCTTTCGCCCGCCTACGGTCCTGCAAGCGGCGTCCCCGTGGAGATCCGGGGCGCGGGTGCGGCCACGCGCCAGATCAACAACTTCTGCGCGCCCGGCGTTTTCGAAACCGATCGGGTGAGCGCGGTTGAAGTCCTGACCCCTTCAGGCAACTGGTCGTCATATCCGCCGCACAAACACGACGAAGAACGGCCGGGTCTCGAGGCCATACTCGAAGAGATTTACTACTTCCGCCTCGAAGGCGAAGCGAGCTTTGGCGTGCACAAGACCTACGCGCAGGATGGCGCCTTTGATGTGACGGCGACGGTGCGCGATGGAGACATCTTCCTGGTTCCCCGCGGCTATCACGGCCCATCCATCGCCCCCCCCGAGCACGCCCTGTGGTATCTCAACGTCCTCGCCGGACCGGCGCCTTTACGTTCGCTGGACTTCTGCGATGATCCCGAACATCACTGGATCCGCGATTCGTGGCGCAGCCAGCCCATCGATCCGCGGGTTCCGATGACCAGCGCCGTCGAGCAGCCTTAGACCAGCGGGGAGCAAGGAGCGGGCCCGATGAAAACACGCCGACTCACCACGGCTCAAGCTCTGGTGCGGTTCCTCGTGAATCAGCATTCGCGGCGTGACGGCGTCACCCGAAGGTTCATTCCGAAGGTGCTCGGCATCTTCGGGCACGGCAACGTGGCCGGTCTGGGCGAAGCGCTCCAGGCGGCGGGGAACGACCTGCCCTACGTTCCGGGCCGCAATGAGCAGGCGCTGGTGCACGCGGCCGCGGGCTTCGCGAAGATGTCGAATCGCCTTCAGACCCTCGCCTGCACCAGCTCCGTGGGCCCGGGCGCCACCAACATGATTACCGGCGCCGCCGGGGTCACCATCAACCGCCTGCCCGTTCTGCTCCTGCCCGGCGACATCTTCGCGACCCGACAGGTGGCGCCGGTTCTCCAACAACTCGAGTCGTCGTTTTCGCCGGACATCTCGGTGAACGATGCGTTCAAGCCCGTATCGCGGTACTGGGATCGCATCCAGCGGCCCGAGCAGCTCGTCACCTCCGCCATCGAAGCGATGCGCGTGCTCACCAGCGTCGCCGACACGGGTGCGGTGACCTTGTGCCTTCCCGAGGACGTGCAGAGCGAAGCGTGGGATTTCCCCGAGGCGCTCTTCGAGGAAAGGGTGTGGGAGGTTCGCCGGCCTCGGCCGGACGCGGAGGCGGTGAAGGTCGCGGCCGGGTTGGTCAGAAGCGCCGAACGACCGCTGATCGTCGCGGGGGGCGGCGTGGTTTATTCCGAAGCCTCGGCCGTCCTGGCCCTTTTCGCGAGCGCCACGGGGATCCCGGTCGCGGAGACCCAGGGAGGCAAGGGCTCCCTTCCGTTCGATCACCCGCTCTCGCTGGGCGCCATCGGAGCTACCGGAACCAAAGGCGCCAACATCCTGGCCCGCGAGGCCGACCTCGTCATCGGCATCGGCACGCGGTATTCCGATTTCACCACCGCGTCCAAAACCGCCTTTCAGAATCCGGCCGTCCGCTTCGTCAACATCAACGTGGGGGAGTTCGACGCCTTCAAACACGGCGCCCTTGTCATGGTGGCGGACGCACGGGAGGCCCTCACGGCGCTTCTCGAGGCGCTCCCCGGTTTCCTGGCGCCCGCGGAATGGCGCGGCCGGGCCGGTCAGGCGAATCGCGACTGGGACAAGGAAGTCGAGAGGATCTACACCCTCGCGAATCCCTCTCGTCCGAGCCAGGGGGAAGTGATCGGCGCCGTGAACGACGCGGCCGAGGAAAGAGGTGTTGTGGTGTGCGCGGCCGGCAGCCTGCCCGGCGACCTTCACAAGCTCTGGCGCTCGCGCGACCCGAAGAGTTATCACCTCGAGTACGGCTACTCCTGCATGGGCTACGAGGTGGCGGGCGGCCTGGGGGTGAAGATGGCGGCGCCGGATCGCGAGGTGTTTGTGATGGTGGGAGACGGCTCGTGGCTGATGATGTCCTCGGAGCTCGTGACCGCGAGACAGGAGGGCGTGAAACTCATCGTCGTCCTGATCGATAACGGCGGCTACGCTTCTATTGGCAGCCTGTCCCAATCGCTCGGCTCCGAAGGCTTCGGCACCCAGTTGCGGTATCGCGGTGAGGATGGAGCCCTTTCGTCTCGACCGATCGGCGTCGACTACGCGGCTAATGCGCTAAGCCTCGGGCTGAACGTCCGCGCGGCGGACACGCTCGCCGCCCTTGGCAAAGCTCTCGCCAAAGCGAAGGCCGCAACCGAGACCACGGTCATCGTCACTCACACCGATCCGTCGGTGAAAGTGGGCGGCTATGAATCGTGGTGGGATGTCCCGCCGGCAGAGGTGTCGACCATCGAGACG
Source organism: Vicinamibacteria bacterium (assembly GCA_031364765.1). Lineage (GTDB taxonomy): Bacteria > Acidobacteriota > Vicinamibacteria > Fen-336 > JAGNNV01 > JAGNNV01. The sequence continues at coordinate 10,876 of JANLWV010000506.1, read as the reverse complement.
GTCAAAGCCGCGCGGAGCGCCTACGAAGTAGAAAGGAAAAAGAAACGCTGGTACCTGTAGTTGAGGCAAGGGGGGCCAGACACGGACCCGGCCCCCCTTGGACCCCCGGCCTGCGCTCGGCGAGTCGTCGTGATGCTCGAATCGCCTGAGTCAATCAGGCGATTCGACAAAGGGGTCGCCGTGCTCCGGCCAAGTTACTTCGGCGTCAGCCTCTGGCGTAACTCCTCGGGGTCGGTGATTGGCAGGTCGCACGCATAGTTCCGGCAGATGTAGACCGCGGGAGCTCCGCCGACCAGACCCTTTCCGCGCAGCAGCGGCAGCGACGTGGTCGAGCCGTCCCCTCGCGCGATCACCCGCTGGGACAGGAAGGTCGCGGAAAGAACCTTGTCCAAAGCCCGCGTCCGCTCGTCCGCGGGTTCTCCCACCAGAGCAATCTCCACCGGGCCGCTGCGCAGGAAGTCGAGGACGAGGAGAGACGTGGGAAAAACGCGCGGTTGCTTCTCGATCGCCAGTCCGTAGGCGCTCATCGCCTTCGCCGCGGCATCGCGGAATGACCCGCGATCGAAGTGCACGCCGAGCCGGGCCAGGGTCAGGGCGGCGACCGCGTTCGCGGATGGAGTCGCTCCATCGTGGCCTTCGCGATGCCGCACCAGCAACGCCTCGTTAAAACGCGAGGTCGAGTAGAACCCTCCGTCCTTGGCCGGAAAAAGATCCAGAATAAGCTCGGCCAGTTCGCGCGCGCGCTCCAGGGAGACGAGTCCGTCGGAACTTCCGGCCTCGTACAGATCGATCAGCGCATGGCCGAGGAAGGCGTAGTCCTCGAGGAATGCCTCGCCTTGAGCCACGCCTTTTCGCGACGACCGCAGGAGTCGTCCGTCAAGACGGTGAACCTCCCACAGATAGGTCGCCGCCCGTTGAGCCGCATCCACGTATCGCCTTTCGCTGAAGACGCGACCGGCCTCGGCCAGGGCGCCGATCATCAGGCCGTTCCATGCGGTGAGCGTCTTGTCGTCCAGCGCCGGCGGCGCCCGCTGCGACCGGGCCCCGTATAGCAGGCAGCGCCCTTTGGCGAGGAGGGCGTCCAGTTCATCGGCCGAAAGCTTGTGGCGCTTCGCAACTTCAGCGCGCGAGAAGCGGGTGTTGAGGATCGCCTTCCCCTCCCAGTTCCCCCGTTCGGTGACGTCGTAGTAGTCGCAGAACGCCGCTGCCTCACGTTCAACCAGAAGGAGCGCCTCGACGCCGGCCCTGGACCAGACGAAGAACTTCCCTTCGACCCCTTCAGAATCGGCGTCGGTCGCGGAATAAAAACTCCCCTGAGGCGACGTCATCTCGCGGAGGATGTAGTCGAGGGTTTCGCGGGCGACCCGCTGGTACGCGTCGTCCTTCGTGATCTGCCATCCTTCGGTGTAGACCCGCGCGAGCTGGGCGTTGTCATACAACATCTTCTCGAAGTGCGGCGCCAGCCACTCGCGGTCGGTCGAGTATCGCGCGAAGCCTCCTCCGACGTGGTCGTAGATACCGCCCGCAGCCATCGCATCGAGGGTGGTGGTGGCCATGAAGCGGGCCCGGCTCTCGGAATCGCTTCGTCCCTGGCGAAGAAGAACCAGCAGCGCCTGGTGAGGGGGGAACTTGGGGGCCGATCCGAATCCCCCGAAGCGCGAGTCGAACTCCGACGCGCACTGATCCCCGAAGGCCCCCCACGATTCGAGCGACGGGTCGGCGGCGAGTTGAGCCTGGGCGTTATCACGCAGGAACTCCGCCATTTTCCCGGCCTGGTCGTTGAGACTCGCCCGATCCTCGCGCCACATCTCGGCGATCCGCTTCAGGAGGGTAGAGAAACCGGGACGGCCGTAACCGTCCTCCGGCGGGAAATACGTGCCGGCAAAGAAGGGCTCCTGCCGGGGGGTCAGGAAGACGGTCATCGGCCAGCCACCCTGGCCGCGATTCATGGCCAGGGTGGCGGCCATGTAAATGTCGTCAAGGTCGGGACGCTCCTCGCGATCCACCTTGATGCAGACGAAGCTCTCGTTCATGAGAGCCGCGACCTGGTCGTTCTCGAACGACTCGCGCTCCATCACGTGGCACCAGTGGCAGGACGAATAGCCAATGGAGAGAAGGATGGGACGATCCTCGTCGCGCGCCCGGGCGAGCGCTTCCTCACCCCACGGATACCAGTCCACCGGATTGTGGGCGTGCTGAAGAAGATACGGCGAAGTCGAATGAACGAGACGATTCGAGGGCCGGGCGGCGGAAGTCTCGCTCATGGGTGGATTCTGGCAGACCCGCCCCGGCTCGGCTTGGGTTAGCCTCTGAAGGCGGCATGCACGGGATCCATCACCTCGCCCTCCGGGTCAGCGACTGCGCGGGCTCGGCACGGTTTTACGAACGGGCCTTCGGACTGCGCGAGATGCGTCGAATCGAGGACAACGGTCAGATCCGTGCGATCTGGCTCAGCGCGTTCAACACCGTCTTGATGCTGGAGCGCTCGCTCCGAGGCCGAGGTCTCTCCGAAGGGTCGGGGCACGCGCTGATTTTCCCCACCGACGATCTCATCGCCGCGGAGAAGAGACTCCGCGATCTCGACATCGCGGTAACCGACCGGACACCCTTCACTCTCTACGTCGAAGATCCCGACGGGCACCGCTCCGGCCTCTCCGCCTATCGTTTCGACGAAACGACATCGTGATAGCGTCTTGCGCGAGCCATGAAGCTGCTTCTCGTTCGACACGCCATTGCCCTCGACCGCGACACGCCCGGCGTCTCTGACCACCTCCGGCCGCTGACCGAAGACGGGGTCGCCCGCTTCAAGAAGACCGCGCGGTCTCTGAGCACACTGGTCACCGCGGATGTGGTCCTGACCTCGCCTATCCTGCGCGCCAAGCAGACGGCGGAGATTCTGGCCCGGCAGTGGTCGGCGGTGGCCGTGCATGAGTCGGAACCACTCGAAACCGGCTCGCGCCTTCGATTTGAAGAGACGCTGGCACGGCTGTCCAAGTCGCCGGTAGTGGCGGCGGTGGGTCACGAACCCTACCTCTCAGAGTGGACGGCCGAATGGCTGGGAGCTTCAAATAGCGAAGCGCTGGCCTTCAAGAAGGGCGGCGCGGCCCTGATCGATTTCGAAGACGGTGTCGCGGAGCACGCCGGGCGCCTGATCTTCTTTCTACCCCCGAAGGTGTTGAAGGACCTTTCGGTCTGAGGCGGGCGAGACGATAGGTTCGATCAGGTTCGATCGCCGAACAGGCTCACCGCAAACACTGTCTCGCCCACCTTCAGTCGATCGCCGTGCTGCAGAACCGCACGCTCGGTCCTCGTTCCGTTCACCCAACTGCCGTTCGTGGCGCCCAAGTCATGCAGGACGTAGGAATCGCTCTCGCGGTCTATCCGGCAGTGCTGCGCGGAAGCCGCGTCCTCGGGCACCACGATGTCGTTTCGGCGGGAGCGACCGATCGAGGTGCGACCCGAAACGGACAAGGAGAAGTTCTGTCCCGCCACCGGACCGGACAGAGCGCGCAGTATGGGATTCGCGTTTACCACCAGCGTCTTCTCAAGAAGCGTTTCGTCTTCGGGTTCGGGTTTGACGGCCGGCTCCCTCGACCGCTCCGCCAAACTCGGAGCCTTGGGAGAGCTGGGGGCGGCGATGGCCGGCGCTTTGGCGGGGGCCGAAGTCCCCAGGCCTCGGATCAGAAGGGCGACGATGCCCAGCATCAGGAGGCCGCCCAGCGAGAAAAAGACCGCCGCCGCTCCCAGGAGGCCGGCGGAAGGCTTGGGTTCCGGCGGCGGCGAGGGCGACTCCGGGTCGGCGCTTCGGGGAACGGCGGGTTCTGAGTCTGAAGGTGGGGCGAGGGTGCGCGCCAGCATCGGCGCGTCGGCAACCTCCAGCCGCACGTACTCGCCCCCCGTGATCTTCGCGATGCGACGGAGCAGTTTTCCGTCGCCTTGACCCAGGGCCAGGGCGAAGATCGGAATGTGATTGCTGGTCGCCGCATTCAGCGGATCATCGAACTGCAGATCGCCGGCCCTCACCTTTCCGGCGGACACCAGCAACAACGCGCGTGCATCCGAATCGAGGCTGGCCAGATAATCGACCACATCGAACAGACCGTCCGGCAGGGCCACCCCCGAAGAGCCCGCCTTGAAGTTGGCGAGGGACGAGGCGAGAAGACGGCGATCTGAAGTGGGCGGAAGAACGATCCTCTTGTCGCCGCTGAACGAGGCCATCGTCATCTCGGAACCTCGGGGAAGCGACTCAAGGAGCGCCAGAACCAGGTCCCGGCTTCTCTCAAGATCGCCTTCGGTCATCCCCGCCTCGTCGATGGCCACGCCTACGACAAGCGGCGGCCGGCCCGGCGCCTCCGCGACCGGCGTCGGGATTCCCTGGGCCCTCTCGCCACGAACCTCCAACGGCGCCACCAGGAGGAAGACCAACGAGAGCGGCGAACCGATCCACCGTGCGGATCTCCTCTTGACCATGAATGATCTTTTTAACATGATCCGGCGGACTACAATGACGCTCTCATGATCGAGCGACCACCGCTCAAGAACAATCTGCCCCTGGCCGCGGTGCTGTTCGTGATCCTGGCCATCACGTCGATCGGGTTGATGGTGTTGGCCAGGCGAAGCCCCGACATCGGCACCGATTTCGCCGCCTCGGCTCTTCTCTTTGGCCTCTCGGTCATTAATCTCACCCTGCTTCTGGTCGTTCTTTTTGTCCTGGTTCGCAATCTGGTGCGCGCCTTTCTCGACTCGAGGCGGGGCGTGGTGGGCGCGCGGCTTCGTTTGCGTCTGGTTCTCGCCCTGCTGGTCATGGGCCTGCTGCCTTCTCTCATTCTGATCGGCGTGGGCGGATCGCTCATCCGCGACAGCTCGTCGCGCTGGCTGAGTTTCGACGCCGCCGGGGTGGCGGGAGCGGCTAGAGCGGTGGCGCTGCGAGTCGAAGAAGAGCGGGTCCGCGCCGTGCGTGCGCTCGCCAGCTCAGCCGCCTCCGAACTCGGCCGGCGGCGTCTCAAGGATCCCACCGCACCCCTCGCCTCTCAGGGCCCAAGCCTGCCCCTCGACACCGACCTCCTCCTGATACTGAATGCGAAGAACGAGACCGAGGCGATCTACGGTCGCTCCCCTCTCCTCAGCAGCGAGATCGCGAGCCTCACCACCGAAGCCCGGGCGGGGAGATTGGCCGAGCTCACCACGAAGCGGGACGGCGCGGACCTGAGACTCGCCGCGCGTTTGGTGCCGGACGCTTCCAGGTACGTGGTTATCGTGGGTATCGCGGCCAACGTCGACCAGGGAGCGCTCATCGCGAACCTCGACCGCCGTCTCAACACCTTCGAGAAGCTCAAAGCGGCGCGGGGCCCCATCTCCTCCCTCTACATCTCCCTCTTCCTCTTCCCGGCCCTTCTGACCCTGGTGGGCGCGTCCTGGCTGCCGTTTGTGCTGGCGAGGCGTTTTGCGCGACCGGTCAGGAACGTGGCGCTTGCCGCCGAGCGGATCGCCGCCGGTGAGCGAGGTGTGAGGGTCGAGAAGGATGAGACCGACGAAGAGTTCGTGAAGCTCATCCAGGCGTTCAATCTCATGTCGGAGCGACTGGCGCGCTCGGAAGAGGAGGTCGACTTCTCCCGGTCCGACCTGACCCGAAAAAACCTCGAGATCGACGAGCGGAGGCGGCTGATGGAAACCGTCCTTGAAACCATCGGCGCCGGCGTTCTGGTGGTGAACGGCGACCAGAAGGTTCAGCGGGTGAACTCCGCCGCTTCCCGACTCCTGGGCGGAGACCCCACGCGGATCGTGGAGTCTCCTCTCCGTTCCCTCGTCCCCCAGGAAATCGCCGACGAGGTTTCCAGGTCCATCGCTCGTGTTCTGGAGGGACGCTCCCCACACTTCGAAAGAGACCTCGCCCTCTTTGGAGTGCGCGGCCGCCGCGAAGTGCGCTTCCGGGCCGCGCCGCTTTTCACTCCCGGCCAAGGACCGCCGGGGGCGGTCATCGTCCTCGAAGACGTCACCCCTCTCATGCAGGCCCAGAAAGTGGCGGCCTGGGGCGAGGTCGCGCGCAAGCTGGCCCACGAGATCAAGAATCCGCTCACCCCCATCAAACTTTCGGCGCAACGGGTGCGCAAGGCCCATCTCCGGGGCGCCAGCGACTTCGACCGGGTTCTCTCGGAGTCGATCGAAGCCATCGTGTCGGAGGTGGACGCCCTTCAGCATCTGGTCGACGAATTCGCGCAGTTTGCCCGGCTTCCCCCCTCGAGACCGGTTGAAGGCTCATTGAATGCGGCGGTGGAAGGGGCTCTGGCGCTCTACGAGACCGCGTACCCACAGGTCTCTCTGGCTCGGAATCTCGACCCCGAGCTTCCATCGCTCCGTCTCGATGGACCGCAGATCAAACGGGTGGTCATCAACCTCATCGACAACGCCGTTGCCGCGCTTTCCGAGACGGGGTCGATCGAGATTGGAACGGCCTTCGATCGCGCGAACCGGCGAGCCACCCTGACCGTTGCCGACACGGGACCGGGCGTCCCGGAGTCAAGCCGCGAGACCATCTTCGCCCCCAATTTTTCAACCAAGAAGAAGGGCAGCGGCCTGGGCCTCGCCATTGCCCGCCGGATCATCGAGGACCACGGCGGCGAAATCCGCGTGGAAGCGAACTCGCCAAGAGGGGCGCGCTTCGTGATCGACCTCCCGTTGTAGCGCGCGCCGGATAGGCTTTATCGATGAAGCTCAGCAGTAAGTTCGGCCTCGGCGTCGCCCTGATCGTTGCCGGGGCGTGGGCTTTTGGGCCGTCCTTCGTCGAGCGACGGATGAACCAGGTCACGAACCGATCGATCCCGGTGAGCGAAAGCGCCCGGGCCATTCACGCCGGACTCTTCGTGGCCGACCTCCATGCCGACACCACGTTGTGGAACCGTGACCTGCTCTCGCGTGGCACGCGAGGCCACGTCGACGTGCCTCGGCTCCTCGCCGGAGGGGTGGCACTTCAGGGCTTCACCATTGTGACGAAGACGCCGCGGAGCATGAACATCGAGCGGAACAGAAGCGACACGGACGACATCACTCTGCTCTCCGTCGTCGAACTCTGGCCTCCGCGCACGTGGAACAACCTGACCGAAAGAGCGCTTTTTCAGGCTTCGAAGGTAACGGACGCGGCCGCGCGCTCCCAGGGGCGTTTTACGGTGATTCGCACCGCCTCGGATCTTGTCGCCTTCGAGACGAGGCGATCAGCGGACAAGACGGCGGTTGGCGCATTCATGGGCGTCGAAGGCGCGCACGCGCTCCAAGGCGATCTGTCCAATCTCGATCGCCTGTTCGAGGCGGGGGTGAGGATGATGGCGCCCACGCATTTCTTCGACACCGAGATCGGCGGGTCGGCCCACGGGGTGAGCCGCACGGGACTCACGCCCCTCGGACGTGAGTGGGTCAGAAGGATGGAGGCGAAGAGGATGGTGATCGACCTGGCCCACGCCTCCGCCGCGACCATCGACGACGTCCTGAGAATCGCCACGCGGCCGGTGGTCGTGTCCCACACCGGAGTGCGGGGAACCTGCGACAATCAACGCAACCTGACCGACGCCCAGCTTGCGGCCATCGCCAAAAATGGCGGCGTCGTCGGCATTGGCGTCTGGGAGACCGCGGTGTGCGGAGTTGACGCCCGTGCGATCGCGCGCGCCATCGACCACGCCATCAACGTGGCCGGTTTCGAACACGTCGCCCTGGGCTCCGACTTTGACGGGGCGGTGGCCGCGCCCTTCGACGCGACCGGCTTCCCTCAGATCACCCAGGCGTTGCTCGACGCCTCGATGGATCAGACGAAAATCGAAGGAGTCATGGGCGGCAACGTCCGCCGCCTCCTCAAATCGCTGCTGCCCTGAACGCCGGCCAGCTGCAGTCGTAGGTTCGCTGTCGGACAATCAATCCGTCACGGAACTTCAAAAAGATCGCGGACCGCAGTTCGAGCTTCTGGCCGGCGACGAACGGGGCGCGATTCGCCGCGACGACGCCTGTCCAGTGCACCTCCATCGCCACCTTGGAACCGCTCCCGTGGGCGGCGAGCAGGTCAAAGTCTTCTGAAGCCAAGAATGCGCGGACTCTTTCGCGAGCCTGGGCGATGGCTTCGCGGCCTCGCCTCGCCCCCATAGGCTCGAACCGATTTTGGAATTCCTCCTGGATCGCATCCGGGGCGAAGAACGGCGCGATCTCTTCGGCGCCTTTGCCCGACGACAAGGCGCCCAGATAGAGGCGAGCGATGTCGAAGTTCGATGCCGCCTTTCGGGGGCGGTGAATGGCGGAAATCTGGGAACCGGCCCCGGCCTGCCGCAGACGGTCCTTGCCCAACGGATCCTCCGGTTCGGAGGCCGCGGACACCCAAGAGATGTAGGTGCGCTGTCGGACGATGCGGTGGTCATGGAACTTGAGGAAAATGGCGAGGCGGGCCCCAGCCCGTCGACCGGCCGCGTGCGCGTCGGTATCGGCGGTCGAGATTCCGGCCCAGTGGACTTCCATGGCCACCAGAGAACCGCCGCTCGTGGCTCCGCGCAAGTCGAAGGCCTGGTCGCTCCACTTTTCGCGGCTCGCCGCCCGCGCGTTCAGTATGGCCGCCAGGTCGCGGGTGGCCCCCTTCGGGAGCATGGGGTTCGGGAACTCCTCCTCCGTCGCCTCAGGCTGGAAGAATCTGGCGAGGTCACAAACCGCGGCGTCGGTCGACAACGCCTGGAGGTAGGTGCGGGCGATGCCCAAGTCGGACTCGGCCTTGCCCAAAGCACTTTCCCTCAGCGAGGCGGCCGGGCTGGACCTGAGCGATAGAGTCCCTGGGGATGGGGTGACGCGCGCCATCTCCTCGCGCTTGCTGATGAGTCTCTTGCCCAGGCGCCGCAGGACCCTCCGCATCCGAAGCCCGTAGACCCGGTCCAGGGGCACGACCCGGCTGAGCAACGCCACATTCAGACCCCGAGCGAAAACGTCGATTTCGTAGCGGACCTCGGTTGAGTTATCCGCGGGCTCGAGTTGAAAACCGCCCGGTCCCTCGATCGCTCCACCGAAGAACCGGATCCGCAGGCTGGAGGGCTGTTCCAGCTCTTCGAGTCGACAGCGAAACGCGCGACCCATCAAGGGCCTCACCTCAAACTCTGTCCCCAGGGGACCAGGCGGTGAGTTGAGAATTCGAAGGCCGCGCGTCGCCGGCCACCAGCGAGGATAGGCCACCACATCGACGAGCACGCTCCAAACTTCCTCGGGCGCGAACGGAACCGTCAGCTCCTCAGATCTCCGTATTCGGGTTACCAGGCTCACGCCAGCGGTCTCTCCTCAAGGGTGTCGCTCTCTCTTTGGGGGCACGCGAGTATAGGTCCTGGTTCGGAGCCGACTCCTTGGGATCAGAAGGCGCGGATCAGATATCCGACGCCGCCGGCCACCGTGATGGACACGACCAGATTCAGCATGGACGAGGCCGCGGCGGTTCTCCAGCCGCCCTCCCGCCAGAGGACGGCGATCGTGGCGACGCACGGGACATAGAGCATGGTGAAGATCACGAGCACGAGGATCTGCTCCTGAGAGAGCACGGTTCCGATCGCGTCCGTACCGAGGGCCACGCCCAGCATCACAAGCGTCAGTTCCTTTCGGAAGAGCCCCAGGAAGAGGGGAATGCCCACCGCCAGGGGAAGATTCAGCCAGGACACGGTCAGGGGCGACAAGGCGTGATTGATGGCGGCGTCCAGGCCGAGGAAGGACACCATGGAAAAAGCCAGGCTCGACACGATCAGCACCGGCCACGCCACCACCACGAACTCGCGCAGCCGCATCCACACCTTGCGCGCCACCGTCTTCGGATACGGCCGTCGCAAAGGGGGGACTTCCATGATGACGCCCAGCGAGCGTCGTCGCTTCGACCGGGACACCCCGAAAGACACGGCCATCGATACCAGACCGCCGAACAGGTAGAGACCCACGGTGACGAGGACGCCAAGGTACTTCCCGGCCAGGGCGATGATCACCACGCTGCGGGCGGAACAAGTCACAAACGGAATCACCAGCATGGTGACGAAGCGGTCACGGGAGTTTTCGAGCGTCCGGGTCGCCATGATGGCGGGCACGTTGCAGCCGAAACCCAGGATCAGAGGAACCACGGAGCTGCCGTGAAGTCCGACGCGGTGGAGGATTCCATCCACCATGAAGGCGATTCGGGGGAGAAGGCCCGTGTCTTCGAAGATCGCGAGAAGCACGAGCAACGGAACGAGGTACGGCAGCACAATGCCAGCCCCCGCCACCACGCCTTCGAACAGGCCGATGAGGAGCGCCGGACCGAGCCCGGGAGAAAGCGAGAGGATCGCGGCCCGCAGTGATCCGAAGGGCACGTCTACCACGCCGGCAATGGCATTGCCCAGGAAGAACGCCAGATAGAAAGTGATCAGCAGGGAACCGACGACGGTGAGGGCTCCGCCGAGCGGATGGATGATGAAGCGGTCGATCTTCTCCCGCGTGCCCAGAACGTTCCCCCGGCGGTGGCGGACCACTTTCTCGTAGAGATCCAGAACCAGGCCATGGCGATGGGAACCGAGGACGGACGACTCGGCGCGGCCATCGCGATCGGCGAGAAGCCGTCGTTCCTCGCGCACCCGGGTGGCAAACGCCGGAGCCGCGACGGCGACTCTGCGCTCAAAGTCCTCGTCCATCTCCAAAAGGCGCAGGGACACGAAGCGTTCAGGATAGGGCAGCGCCTCTCGAAGGGACCGCGGATACTCGGCCAGGAGGCGCGCCAGCGCCTGTTCAATCTCACGATCGTATCGGGGCTCGACGGAGGCGGGGCCGCGCCCGGCTACCTTGATCGCCTGGCGGAAGATTTCGTCGATCCCGGTCCCGACCACGGCAACGGCGGCTCGCACCGGGACGCCCA
>JANLWV010000502.1:0-4351 GCA_031364765.1 Vicinamibacteria bacterium | reverse complement strand
GGGATCGGCGTGACGCTGGGCGGAATCCTGGCCGATCGTTTCCGAAGGCGCTCCCCGGCTGGTCGGCTGTGGGTGGGACTGGCCAATGCCCTCGTGCCCATCCCCTTCTCTCTCCTCTCGCTCTACGCACCGAACCCGACGGTTTCCCTCGCTCTTCTCGCCGTCGTCCAGACCGCGGCCTCGCTCTGGGTGGGCGCGGGGATCTCCACCGTCCAGGACCTCGTCCTGCCGCGCATGCGCGCGCGCGCTTCCGCGGTATTCCTGCTTTTCGTGACTCTTCTGGGCCTCGCCCTCGGCCCCTTCGTCATCGGACGGCTTTCGGATCTCCTGGGCGACTTGCGGCTGGCCATGCTGTCCGGCCTGGTGGTGAGCCTCGTGGCGGCTGCTCTCTTCTTTGCGGCGTCGCGTTCGGTCGGAGTGGATGAATCGTCGCGGGTCGAAAGAGCCCGGGAAGCGGGAGAGCCAGCCGCCGGAAACTGAAAGTCAGCGCCGCAGCATTCCGTAGCGCAGGATGTCCGCGATCTCTTTCAGTACATCGTCGGAGTTCTTGCCGAAATGGTTCTTGACCCCGAAGACGATCTCGACCGCGTAGTAGTGGAGCAGAAAGCGACTCGCGAGCATGATGGCGGAGACGGGTGACACGCCGGGACGAAGTTTTTTCCGGAGGGCAGCCTCACCGGGATGAGCGGCCATGAAGGCCTCAAACCGATGCGCCATCTCCGAGTAGAAGCGCCGGATGTGTTTACCTTCGAACTCGACGACATCGACATAGATGAGGGCGACGTAGGGCTTGTAGCGGCGCACGCTTTCGCGCGAGGCCCGGCCAAGCCCTTCGAGGTCGTTCGGGAAGGCGCCTTCGGCGAGGGCTCGGTTGAAAGGGAAGTCGGGCGAAGCGAGGAAGGTGAAGTAGCGCTCGAGCAACGCGCGGAAGATCGCCTCCTTGTCCGGAAAGAGGTGGTAGACGATCCCGGTGGAGAGTCCCGCGGCGGTGGCGATCTCACGGATACTCGTGCCGTGGTAGCCCTGTTTCGAGAAGAGGCTGAGCCCCTTGTCGAGGATTGCTTTCCGGCTGCGATCCGAACGATCCTGCTGATGCATACCTTAACTATTGCCGGCGGCTGATCGGACATTCCGAATTCCAGGGATTCATGGAGCCGCGGTGAAGAATCGTGTGAGGGCTTCCTTCGCTTGCGGCTCCGCTAGCGTGGGCGCGTGGCCGACGCCCTCGACCTCCACGTAAGCCATCTCCTTTGCCTCCTGCCGCATCCTTGTCGCGGTGGGGACGCTCAGAACATCCGAGATCGCTCCGCGAACGAGCAGCACCTTTCGGCCCGCCGCCAGCTTGCGGAACATCGCCCACACCAGGGGCGTCATGAGCCAGGCCAACAGCGGATGCATCGGCCGAAAGACCTTGGGGTCGCACTCGAGAACGGGCACACCGTCAGCATCTTCCTTGAAGATGCGCCGAACGAACACCGCCCAATCGGCGTCGGTATAACCGGGAAACGCAACTCCACCGGTCTGCTTCGCATACGCGAGGGCATCGGCCCACGACTTCACGGCCGGCGGCTTGCCCGCGTAGCTCGAAATGCGAGTGAAACCTTCCTTGGCGATCACCGGGCCGACGTCGTTCAGAACCGCGCCCCCGATGCGATCGATGTGCTTTGACGCGAGGGTCATGGCGACGATGCCCCCAAGCGAGGTTCCCACGAAGAGAGCCCGCGGCGCTCCGATAAAATCGAGAAGGGCGACGATGTCCGCGGCGTACGTTGGCGGCGCGTAGTGCTGAGGATTCGGATCCCGGTCCGACCGGCCGCGACCGCGCAGGTCGACCGCGAGCACTCGCCGGCCCATCGAGGCGATCCACGGGGCCACCTCTTCGAAATCGCGGGAGTTCCGGGTGAGGCCCGGAATGCAGATCACCGGGAGCTTTCCGGGGTCTGCGCTCCCATGGTCGCGCGCGAAGAGGGTCAGGCCGTCCGAACTGCGCCAAGTGAGTTCTCGGAGTTCGGTCATTGTGGGAGCACGTCCTTCTTGGGGTTGGGAGAGTCGGAGGATGGCGAGGCGGAGAAGCGCTCACGTATCTCGCGCTTCAGGGTTTTGCCCGCGGCGTTGCGCGGGAACTGCTCCAGGCGAACGACCTCGCGGACTCTCTGAAACCGCGCCTCTACGTTGTGGTTGATCCAGTCGCGCAGTTCCACTTCGGAAATGGCGGCGCCCTCGCGCAGGACAACCGCGGCGATTGGAGCTTCACCCCATTTCGGATCCGGGACGCCGAATACGGCGGCTTCCTTCACCGCGGGATGCCGCACGATCACTTCCTCGATGTCGCGCGGAAAGACATTCGCGCCACCCGAGATGATGAGGTCTTTCTTGCGATCCACCAGATACAGGAAACCGTCGTCGTCGAGGCGGCCCATATCGCCGGTGCGCAGCCATCCGTCGACAATCGCCAGCGAGGTGAGGTCGGGGCGCTTGTAGTAGCCGGGCATCATGATCGGTCCGCGGCCGGCGATTTCCCCGACCTCGCCTTTCGCGACGTCGCGACCCTGCTCATCGAGAATGCGGATCTCAAAGAACGGGGGAGGCACACCAACCGAACCCGTCTTCCTTGGCGCGTCGCCGCGATCGAGGATGGTAACGAAGCCCTCGGTCAGGCCATAGAGTTCGTAGAGGCGATTCGGAAAGCGCCGCGCCAGCTCCTGCTTGTGTTCGAGATGGAGCGGAGCGCCCACCGAGCCGATCATCTGAAGAGAGGTCTGCTGCTCCTCATGGAAGTCCGGGCAATCGAGGAGAGCCACGATCTGGGACGGCACCAACATCACGTGGGTCACTTCCTCGTCCGCCACCGCCTTCAAGTACTGGCGGGCATCGAACTGGCGGTGAAGCACGAACCTGCACCCGAGGTAGAGCCAGGGCATCAGGGTGAGGAAGGAACCGTTGAAGACGAGGGAGCCCGCGTGAAGAACCACGCTCTCGGGCGTCATCCTCCAGGCGGAGGCGAAGAGGGTGCAGTAGGCCGCGCGGATTTCGTGGGTGTGAACAATGCCTTTCGGAAGCCCGGTGGTACCACTGCTGTAGATGATGTTGAAGGGCGCGTCGCTTCTTGGGGCGATGGCGGACGGCTCGTCTTCCGAAGCCTCGGCGACCAGGGCCGCATAGCTCCCGCCCCAGGAGGGCGGGGCTCCGGTGAAGAGGTAACGGTCCGCGACTCCATGCAGCGCCGGCTTGACCGCGAGCAACGACTCCGCGAACGCCGCGTCCGCGACCACGGCTTTCGTGTCCGAGTCGTCGAGGAGCGTCTTGAGAGCCGGCCCCCGGAGCAGGGGAGAGAGGGGAACCACCACCATGCCGGTCCGCGCGGCCGCCCAATAGACCTCCAGCAGTTCGAGACAGTTGCCGAGCACGGTGGCCACTTTGTCCCCGGGGCCGAGCCCAAGGCCTGAAAGCGCGTTCGCGGTTCGATTCACCCGGCGCTCGAACTCGCGGAAAGTGAGCCGCGTGTCGCCGCAGACTACGGCGGGACGGTCGGGTCGGTATCGGGCGTGATGGCTCAGGAGCCCTGCGATGTTCATAACCAAGTCTCTTCACGCATCGAATAAACCGAACGCGCGTTATGTAACGCAACCGTAACTCGCCGGCTCCGGCACGTCAAGGGGTTTTTTCGGCGACGAGGGGGTGTTCGAAAAAATCATGACAGTTTTCGAAGAATCCGCTTGACGTCGAAAGGGCTTCCAAGGTACCTTCCTTAATATAACGAGCGTTCGGTTTGTTGTGAACGTGAACTGACCGCTTACCTCTCCTGGAGAAACCCCATGATTCCTAGCCGATCCCGCACCGCCTCCCTCTCGCGCGGCCTGAGCGCCGCCATGGTGGCCATGGCCCTTCTCTCCGCCGCCGAGGGGCGAGCAGAAGCGCAGGCCGCGCAGCCCCAGGGCACCCCTCAGCCGCAGGCCACACCCGTCGAGCCGGCCAAGGACGTGACTCGCGCTGAAGACGTCACGGTCACCGCGCGCCGCCGCGAGGAGAACGTTCAGAAAGTGCCGCTCGCGGTCACGGTGAAGGCCGGGAATGATCTAGAGGTGGCGGCTACCGCCGACCTCTCCGAACTGCAGGGTGAAGTGCCCAACCTGTCGATCTACCAGGGCCGCAATCAGTCGACCACCCTCACGGCCTTCATGCGGGGCGTCGGCCAGGCGGACCCGCTGTGGGGCGTGGACCCCGGGGTCGGCCTCTACCTCGACGACGTCTACATCGCCCGCCCCCAGGGCGCGCTGCTCGATGTCTACGACGTGCAGCGGATCGAGGTGCTGCGCGGTCCCCAGGGCACCCTGTACGGCAAGAACACCAT
>JANLWV010000354.1:0-3355 GCA_031364765.1 Vicinamibacteria bacterium | reverse complement strand
CTGAAAAGGAGATCAACATGAGACAGCGCATCCTGGCTTTTGGGTTCGCCGTTCTGGCGACCGGACTTTGGAGCGGGACGTCGATTCAAGCCGCATCCAGGTATCACCTGGTCGTTGTTCACTCGAGCAACAACACCGGGCAGGGCGTCGTCACGGTGGACCGGGCCCAGCTTCATCCTTACCGCCTCGACAGCGGTGGCCCGGCTGATTGCTCGAGCGCGGTTTGCGGCGCCACCTATCCCGCGGGCACTCGCGTGACGCTCACAGCCACGGCGGCTCCAGGCAGCACGTTCATCGGTTGGGGCGGAGATTGTCCGGGTTCTTCACCGCGTTGCGTCGTCAGGATGGACAGAAGCAGCGACGTGATGGTGCACTTCGGCCGATAGCGCCCGCGACACATTCCGGGCGGATCCGAACCTCCACGGTCCGCCTGGGTCGTGCCGGCCGGCCCTCGGATTCAGGGTGTCCGTCACCTTCTGAGTCTGGTGCAGGGCAATCACGCGTCGGCGGGATGCCTCACTCGAACGGCGGCGCCGGTATCAGTAGCGAGGCCACGATGGAAGCCACTGACGCCACCAGGCAGAGGATCGCCGCAATCACGTGGTTGGTGCGCTCGGGCTTCAGGGGATCCAGCAATCGCGCCGCGAGCCACCCGCCGAGGAACCCGCCGAGGTGCGCCCAGTTATCGACCCCTCTAACCACCAGACCGAAGACCAGGAAGTACAGGGCGTTCGTCCAGGCCCACTTGCGGAGATTCGACGAACCGGTTCGCTGGCCGTAATAGATGAGAGCACCCCACAAACCCATGAGCGCCGCGGAGGCGCCGAGGGTGAACAGCCCGAAGCCGGGAAAGATTCGGAGCGGTCCCTGCAGGATTGGCGCGGCCCAGATGATCAGGACCGGCGCCGTCGAGCTCATGACGAAGCCCGCGACCGACCCCAGGGTGTAGACGATCACCGTCCGGGCCGGTCCGTAGAGCTCGGCCACCTGGGGCACCAGGATCCGCACCCAGTACATATTGAAGAAGATGTGGATCATGCTGCCATGCAGCCAGCCGGCCGATAAGACGGTCCACCATCGGCCGTTCTGCCATACCGGGTAGATCCCCGACGAACCCATCTGCTGCCCGGCTTCGAGACTCGGGGAGAAGATGTTCAATCCCCGATAGCCGATGCCCGAAGGATCGAGCGCGAGCGAAACGCCATAGGCCAGGACGCAGAGGGCCAGGATCAACGGCCCGAAGCCGAGGTCCGCTCCGACGCTCCGCAGCCGTCCCGCGAATCCGAATAGCCCCGGGTTCCGCGCCCCGCAGTGGAAGCAGGCCTCGTCCGACACCGAGGTCAAGCCGCCGCAGGAGCGACAAAGCACCGACCCGGTTCGCTGACGCCCCAACATTGAATCTTCGCTCCGTGATCGCGCTCCTGAACACCGCAGGCGTCGCTCGGCTCAACCCCGAAGGAAATTCATGTACGCAGTGATGATGATGGCATTTGTGAAGTCGACGAAGAAGGCCCCCACCATGGGGACCACCAGGAAAGCCCGCGGAGCCGGGCCGAAGCGCTCGACGATGGAACGCATATTCGCCACCGCATTCGCGGTTGAACCCAAGCCGAAGCCGCAGTGGCCGCCGGCCATCACTGCCGCGTCGTAGTCCCGACCCATCAGAAGGTAGGTCACGAAGAGCGCGAAGAGCGCCATCACCACGACCTGCGCGAAGAGGATCACCAGCATCGGAACGGCCAGGCTGAACAGTTCCCACAGCTTCAGGGACATCAGCGCCATCGAGAGAAAGAGGGAAAGGGCCACACTTCCCAAATCGTCGATGGTGCGGCTGTCGATCTTGATTCTGCCGGAAGCCTCGGCGAGGTTGCGGAGCAGGGCTCCGGCAATCATCGCTCCGATGTAGGCAGGAAGGGTGAGGTACTGGCTCAGGAACTTCGAGAGGAGGCCGCCCATCCACATGCAGGCAAGGATGATGGTCAGGGTCTTGAGGAGGGTGAAGGTGGTGGCCGCTTCGCCCATCGGTTCAGTGTCGATTTCCGCGTCCAAAGAAGCATCCTGAGAGAGTTGTGAAGCCGGGCTCGGGAGGTTGTCGCCGGGCTTCAGGCTATGGCGGCGGATCAGCCAGGTCGTGACCGGTCCGCCGATCAGACCGCCCGCGATGAGGCCGAAGGTCGCGGCCGCCATGGCGAAAGTCACCGCGTTCGGGAAGGCGTACTGATCCTCCATGAGCTTCCCGAAGGCGGCGCCGGTGCCGTGGCCGCCGGTGAGAGTGATCGAGCCGCAGATGAGCCCGAGGAAGGGGTGCACGGACATCGCCTTCGCGATGCCAACTCCGAGGAGACACTGGATCAGGGCCATCACGGTCGACAGGATCCAGAAAAGCACCACCTGCGGGCCGCCGATGCGCAGAAGGGTCAGACTCGCGCCGAGACCAATGGTCGTGAAAAAGGCGATCATCAGGGGCGGTTGCAGCAGGGTGTCGAACTCAAACGCCAGCACTCCCGCCTGCCGCAAGCCCATGGCGACGAGCGCGAACAGAAAACCGCCGACCACGGGAGCCGGGATGTTAAAGCGGTCGAGAAACCCGATGCGCCGGCGGACGCCGTAGCCCACGAATAACAGCATCGAGGCCAGGGCGAGGGTCTGGACGAAATCAAGCTTGATGGTCTGCACTCGGCGCTTCTCCCCGTGAAAGTGACGGTGATGATACGACCGGATCGCGGCTCCGGGATTAGCCCGTGAGGGTTGTCCACGCAGGGAACACCGATGTCAGTTCACTGGCTGGCCTTTGCCCAAGGTTTGTCGCGATCTTCCCGCCATCTCTACAATCACCATTGAAACCGGAGGGCACCATGCAGAAAATCGCTTTGACCATCCTGACGCTCTTGACCCCGTGCGCGCTCGCGCGTGCAGATGACTGGCCCCAGTGGCGCGGCCCCGCTGGAAACGGCGTGAGCCAGGAGAAGGGCCTTCCGCTCACCTGGGGCAAAGACCAGAACATAGCGTGGCGGGCACGCCTCGAAGGTCAGGGCGTCTCGTCGCCGATAGCGTCCGGCGACCTCGTCATCGTGACCTCTCAGATGGGCCGGGGCGACGTTCGCCCGGGCAACCATCCCATGCTCGGACAACGCGGCGACTTCCCGGAAGAGCGCTCGATAGGCGGGACGCCGGCCGACAGCGTGGTCTTCCTCGTCGAGGCGTACCACCGCAAGGACGGCCGTCGCCTCTGGCAATACCGGCTGCCCGCCGAGCGAACCGCCGACCTGCTTCCCGAGGTCCACCGCAAATCGAACCTAGCGAATCCGAGCCCGATCACCGATGGCGAGCGCGTCTACGCCTGGTTCGGGACCGG